>JAAZCF010000030.1 GCA_012513425.1 Bacteroidales bacterium | reverse complement strand
AGCATGTAACGCTTGCTCAAGTGCATCGAGCACCATATCTGTATTCATCCGTGTCGATACTTTCCATCCAACAATTGCTCGTGAGAAGACATCAATAATAAATGCAGTATAAACCCAGCCTGAATTTGTTTGAATATACGGGTGAGTAGACCAAGGGAATTTCACCCTTAGCCCCTCGCAGAACCGGACATGAACCTCTCAGCTCATCCGGCTCCCATTATCCAACCGATGGTAAACATCCCATTTTCCAGTGCACAAAGGCATTTGGAAAATCACGCGCAAGTCGCCCTAAGGCATATCTAGCCCGTCTTTTATGACGGGCCAAGTTTTTATACTTACGCCTCATCCAGCGTATAAGATAAGCATTCATGTGTTGCCAGATCGCTGACATTGCTGAACCATGGAATCGACCATAGTATTGCTGCCAACCTTGAAGAATTGGATTGAATATTGCAGATAAATCACTTAATTCGCGATTACACATCAGATGTAGATGCCATTTCCGAATAGTCTGTCGCATTGCTTTAAGTGCATCACGACTGACTGCAGGAGAGAAATTTACATAAACTCTTTTATACTTGTCCACAGCCTTACGGGGCCTAAACGTGTACCCGAGAAAAGTAAATTGAACATCGGGATATGCTTTACGACGATTAATATCTTGGCAATAAACAATCTTTGTCTTGTCTGGATGCAATTCGAGACCACATTCACGAAATCGTGCATCGATCTTTTGTAAAACAAGTTTGGCTTGAGATAAACTCCGACAATGAATTACGCCATCATCTGCATAACGGCAGAACCGTACACTTTGAAGATGTTTCGTAATCCACATATCAAAAGCATAATGCATAAATAAATTCGCCAATAAAGGACTCACAACACCACCTTGTGGTGTGCCGCGATTCCTTTCTAAAAGATGGCCATTTATGTGTTGCATTGGTGCTTTTAACCAACGTTGCACATATAAAAGAATCCATGGAATTTCACAGTGTTTCTTGAGTGCACGCATGAGTAAATCATGGTCGATGTTATCAAAGAGACCTTTGATATCAAATTCCACAACCCAGTCATAATCCCAACTTCGTCTCCTCACTATCGCAATTGCATCATGGGCAGAACGCCCCGGACGATATCCATATGAGTTTGGATGAAATAATGGATCAATTTTCGGCTCTAATAAGAGCTTAACTGCTGTTTGCGCGACTCGATCTGCAACTGTTGGAATACCTAGTATACGCACGCCACCTGACTTCTTTGGAATCGGAACAGCCTTAACTGGCGGTGGAAAATAACTGCCAGAACAAAGTCGATTCCATAGTTTGTATAGGTTGTTCTTTAAATGCTTTTCGAATTGCTCAATAGATTCATGATCAACGCCTGGAGCGCCACCATTCTCTTTGACTTTTTTAAATGCCTCCCAGATTAACGCTTTAGGAATGTTAAATGGTTTGGTCATAAAGTTTTGCTCCTCCTGCTTGCACAGTTGACAAATCCGTAGACCTGGATAATGCAACCCCTTCGCTCCATTACCATTACAGTAACTTCAACACTACTACGAGTTGCTCCGCCCCTTGGTGACGCATTGCTATTATCAGCCTTGCCTTTTGAGCTTGTGCCTTTCGCTTGACATCGCCACCGAAGGTTCCCGCAGTTCAACGTAAGAGCCTGAATTAGGATCGCGCTGCCTCTACGCCGGACACCGAATGGCCCGTAAGCAGGTAACGGCCAAACTAATCGCGGGGTAACTTCCATCCCCGGTTTTGATGTCATTTGAGTACTTTCGACACTTGAACGGCAGTTCACTGTTGTTCGCCTTCCTAATTCTTACCTGACATCTCTACGATGCCTTTTCCATAACGCTCACGACCGGGACTTTTGATCCAAGCCGCTTATGGTGGTTTGCTACCTGCTCCTGCAAGCCGATAGCGAGGGGCCATACCCTCATCTCTTACGCCGCTTGCTGCGGCACACTAAAGTCACCGACCCATAGTTGGTTTGGATGATCAGCAGTAAAATTACGTTTCACTAAATCATCTGCTCTTTTTTGATCATCTCGGCTACGGGTGGTTTGTTTATTCTTACCACGCCAAACACCTTGTATACCTAGCTTCTGCATCAATCGAGCAACTGTACAACGTGCAATAATATAGCCTTCACGTTTCAATTGTTGCCAGACCTTACGCACACCATATCGACCTGAACTTTCTTTCCAAATTCGTTTAATTTGTTCAGCATGATGCTCATCATGTAGATCTCGTTTCGCTCGATGTTCTGGATTGTCCGCGAGATCTAAAGTTCGGTAATAGGTTGAAGCTGCGATCGGTAAAATCCTACAAATCGCATCAACACCATATCGATCTTTATTGTTATGGATGAAATCCACCATTATTTGTGTGGGCGGTCGAGCTCCGCCTGGGCGAAAAAAGCGGCTGCTTTACGTAGAATTTCATTGGCACGTTTTAATTCTTTAATTTCACGTTCCATTTGCTTCATTTTTTCTTGGTCAGATATCTGTT
>JAAZCF010000375.1 GCA_012513425.1 Bacteroidales bacterium | reverse complement strand
GTATAAAAGACTATGTGGATGACGAAAAAGAAAACAGAATTGCAGATGGAGCTGATGAAAATATGATCGTCACTCTCTCCGAATATGTTGAAAACATCACTTTACTTTCAAGTGTAGAAAAAGACAGTGGCGAAGAAGAGGACGATAACAACAAAATCTCTTTGATGACTATTCATGCTTCAAAAGGCCTGGAATTTTCTTATGTGTTTATTATCGGCTTGGAAGAAAATCTATTTCCTGCAGCCAACGATGTTTTCAGCCTTTCGGAAATAGAAGAAGAAAGAAGGCTCTTTTATGTGGCTCTTACCAGAGCTGAAAAAGCAGTAACCTTGTCTTATGCAAGCAATCGTATGCGCTGGGGTAAAAGTGAAAGCAATGCTCCGAGCCGTTTTCTCAACGATATTGATAAACAGTATTTGAGTGGAGCCTTACCTTCTTCCGGCTCCAGAGCGGCAAGCAATTCTGCTATGGGTGAAGCCTTCGCTCGCCAATTCAACGGCGGTTATTCAAATTATGGCAACAGCTACCAAAGTCGATCCGGGCAAGCTTTCAGATCAAACCCACAGCCTGCTTCAAGGCCTCAGCAAACTCCACAGCCTGCTTCAAGGCCTCAAGCATCTATGCCAACCGCCAACCACACTCCAAGTGCTGATTTTTCACAAGCAGCAGTAGCCGATTTGAAAATAGGTCAAAAAGTGGAGCACGATCGCTTTGGATTTGGCATCATTGAAGCCTTTGAAGGTGAAGCAGCTGGATTAAAAGCCAAAGTCAATTTTGAAAATGGAGGAAGTAAAACTCTTTTGCTAAAATTTGCTAAACTTTCTATAGTTCGGTGACAAATTTGGCACAATATTTGCAAATTTTTAACCGAAGTTTATCATAGTTTAAGTTTAGGTTAAGGTGATGGAGATGATCAATTGGGGTCATCTCCTTTTTACTTTTTTATGCTTATTGTGCCCAAGCTTTACCTTCCTCACTACGACGCCACTCAAAGTATTTATCCAACACTTGTAAGGCATTCTCACTTGGCACTGGTCCTACAAATGGTTGCGGACCTGTCAAATACATACTTTGAGGATTTTGCTCTGTAAATTGTGGCCATTGAGGAAGTCCCTCCTGAGGTCCGTTAGGGTCACCATATTTTGCAAAATTGGTCCAATATTTACCCATCACATCAGACAAAGCTTCATCTGAGCCTGGCTGAACAGGATTATTTATATGTTGAAATACATAGCCCACATCTTGTCCATGAGGGGAGCCATATCCATAGCGAGGTGAATCTACAGGATAATCAGGATGCTGGTCGAAATAATATAGGAATACTTTTGATTGACCTGTTCTTGACTGTAATCTTGCCCAAGACCATGTTTGCCAACCAAAAGCTGCATCGCGCATCAAATCTCTTGCAGTTTTGCCAACCTTACCGTTTTCCAAAGGATAAGCCTCCAAAAGAGCATCTGCAAATTGGCCGTAACGGGTTTGAGCGCTAGCAATATGGTCTTTAGCTGTAGAGGCTCCGCCAAAACTTGAACCTTCATCTGAATTATAACCAATCAACACGGGCACATCATTATATTGACCTTTTTCATATAGCTCAAATTGATCTCCGGGGATAACATAGCCATCAACTATTGGCCAACCGCCACCACCACCCGGCATTCCTCCGGACACGAATTGTTCAGCATCCATTGCTCTCAACTCAGCCAAGTTAGTTGCTCCTAGAGACTCTGCTATTGCCAAACCATCTTTTTCTGCATCAGCAAGAGTTTTCATATTCTCACCAGGGTAAGTTGTTGGGCGTGTTGGGCCAAATGAGCCACCACTTTGAGAAATTCCACCATGGAACAAGCCTTTTGCCAAAGAAGAAGCACAGAGCATGCTCACAGCAATACCGCCAGCTGATTCTCCAAAGATTGTTACTTTATTAGGATCACCTCCGAATTGTTCAATATTATTTTGAATCCATTGTAGGCCTGCTATTTGATCAAGCAACCCATAGTTTCCTGACACATTGTTCGGATTTTCGGCAGATAGCTCTGGATGAGCCAAAAAGCCTAATTTTCCTACTCGATAAGCTACACTTACCATTACTATTCCACCTTTTCTTGCCAACTCTTCGCAATCATAATTAGGATCAGCTGTGTGGCCACCTCCAAAACCTCCACCATATATCCATACCAACACCGGCAATTTATCTTTTGAAGTTTTTGTGGGAGACCATACATTCAAATATAAGCAGTCTTCACTGAAGCCAACAGCAGAACGCCCTGCCTGCATTGGGCCGGCAGCAAATTGGCTGGCATCTCTAACACCCTCCCATGGAATAAGAGGCTGAGGTGCTTTCCATCTCAAGTCTCCAACTGGAGGAGCGGCAAAAGGAATACCTTTATAAATAATCATATCCTCGGCTACTGTGCCTTGGATCCAACCTCCATCAACTTTTACTTTGCCTGGAGTTTTTTCAGTGCACGAGGCGAAAACCATCACCAGAATTGTGCATAATAAGCATAGTTTTTTCATAGAAATAGTATTAGTAATTGTTTGTAATTGTGGATCTTAATCGCCATGCTGAAGGAAACAGATTGTTGCTTCTATTTCCAATATTTTTAAGAAAACCAATAGGAATACCTTGATACTCAGCCAAAATAAAGCCTTTTGGAGCATCAAGAATCAATGGTTCCAAACGCAGGTACTTCAAAGCATCTTCAAGAGACAATTTTGTGACAGAAAAAGCCTCTGATTGAAGGAGTTCATTTAAAGCCAAGGCCGGCTCAGGAATCAAGTCTTTGCCTTTCACCATTGCAATCGCAACGCCTGATCGAATAGGACGCAACTGAGCTTCCAAAGCAATAATTTCACATTCCAAACCAAGAGGATATGCCTTGAGCATATCTCCAGCAGATGTTGTTATTTTTGCCAAATAGGAATCTTTAACGTAAGTACAATACAAAGACTTGGCAATTTTAGAAAACTTCAGCCGGACTTCTTTTTGACTCGCAGTTTTCTTCAAAACAGCTATATATAAGCCCTCAGATCTGGTTGACCCAGGCAGGAACTGCAGTCCGAACTTTGTTCGTAACGGCATGTTTCCATCTTCGCCATAGCTAATCATTAAAGGTTCTGCGCCAAGTATCTCACATATCCATGCCACATTCTTGTCATTTTCATATTTATTAAAAGTGCATGTTGAATAGACAAGAAGCCCATCTTCCTTCAAGGCAGCCCATGCAGAAGCCACAATCTTACGCTGACGTGCAGCACAAAGCTCTACATTTGAAGGAGTCCACTGCTCAATGCTATCTCTATCCTTGCGAAACATTCCTTCTCCCGAACAAGGCACATCTGCAAAGACCATGTCGAAATAGCCTTGAAGACAAGAAAAGCTATCTGCTTCATTGTTAGTAATCACTACATTTGATTTGCCCCATTTCGTAAGGTTCTCTGCCAAAATAGTTGCCCTGGAGCGAATAACCTCGTTAGTCACTAATATATCCTGAGAACCCATGCATGCAGCTATGCAGCTGGATTTTCCACCAGGAGCAGCGCACAAATCCAGTATTCTTGCCGGACCATCTGGCCTTAAATTTTTAAAAATCGATTGAACGACCATTGAAGCCGCATCCTGGACATAGAAAGCCCCGGTATGAACATAAGGATCTAATTGAAATAAAGGCCTCGATTTGAGATAAAATCCATCTGTACACCACTGTATTAATCCATCAGAAATCTCTTCATAATGCCCTCTCGCCTGTTCATCAGAACATTTCAAAGGATTTCGCCTGACACTCACTATTACAGGCTCATTATCAAAAGCATCTATAAACGAATCAAGCGCTTGTGTCCCAAGCGCCTCTTGTGTGTTTTTAAGAAAGATATCATCAAATTTACATGACATAGCTATCAAATCCGCTTGGCATCTGGCCTGATGCCGCTTGAGAAATAGCATCAGTTAGTTGGTCCACAGCTGCTTGCAACTTTCCACCAATCATCATCTTCATCATTGTATTTAACTCTGCAGACAATTCAATATGGAAATCAGTAGCACCATCTTTTGTCAAAGCCGGATCAAAATGAAGAGTCAAATTAAAGGGGAAAGGAGTATTGCCATATTGGACAAAACCAAGCTTGCTGAAAGGCACCCTTTCTGTTAGCTTCACGCCTATTTCCATGCCATAAACCTTCACAGACAAGCTATCCTCTGTAATCTGAACTTTCTCTTTTTTGTCTTCAGGCAAAGCGTCAATAATACCTTGCATGTTGCAAAACTTGCTATAGAGCATTATTGGCTGTTTGTCAATAAAAACATTCTTCCCAACGACATGTTCCGCCATAATCTATTTTCCCCAATCATCTGGCCTAAAACGCCATTCTTTCAAAATTTCTCTCTCTGCTTCATTGATATAATGGCTATCTCCGGCAACTTGCAGCAAAGTATCATAATTTGTCAAAGTATAAAGAGTGATATTGGCATTTTCAAAAGCACGGCGCGATTTCACAAAGTTATATGAGAAAATAGCCACCATACCATCTACCAATCCTCCATTACTAGCCACAACCTGAGCAGCAGCCAAAGAACTCATGCCTGTAGAAATCAAATCCTCAATAACAACCACATTGGCGCCTTTCGGCAAAACACCTTCAATTTGAGAACCTGTGCCATGATCTTTTGGCTTTGGGCGAATATAAATCAATGGCAAATTCATACGATCAGCCACCAAACTGCCAATAGCAATGGCGCCTGTAGCAACAGCCGCGATAACCTCAACTGACTTAAACTGTTCTTGAATTACCTGTATTAAGCAATCTGCGATATATGAGCGGACTGTAGGAAATGATAAAATCTTTCTATTGTCGCAATAAATTGGCGACTTCAAACCTGATGCCCAAGTAAACGGCTCTGTTGGGCTTAATTGAACAGCTTTTACATCCAGCAAAGCTGCAGCAACATCTTTTTCGTACTTCTCCATTTTAAAAATAGGTTTTTGTAAAGATACAAAATTATTTTAATTTTGATAAATTTTTAACAACGCAATTAATGCATAAAGTACATATAGGAAATGAAGTAATCACACTATCTGACGATAACGAGTTATCATTGTTCAGTAGTCAATATAATCAAATAGTAGGAGCCGGGGGCATCGTTGAAGACGAAAAGGGCAGATGTCTTATGATTTTTCGCAGAGGGGTGTGGGATTTACCAAAAGGAAAACAAGAACCGGGCGAAGACACAAAAACCTGCGCAATTCGCGAAGTGCAAGAAGAGACCTTAGTTAGCAACCTCACGGCAAGTAATCTTATTTGCATCACTCACCATTGCTACATTTTCCAAGAAAAAGAATGTATTAAGCATACCTACTGGTATAAAATGAGCTGCAAAGGCAGTCCAACACTTACGCCTCAAGCAGAAGAGCAAATAGAAAAAGCAGAATGGATAGAAAGAAATGACCTTCCATCAAAACTGGCCAACACCTACCCTTCTATCCGCGAAGTCTTCCTGAAGGCATACAACGTTTAGATATGATTCAGTGAATCAAGTATCCGATCAAGAGTATCAAAGTCCGTGACGAGCACTGAGCG
>JAAZCF010000029.1 GCA_012513425.1 Bacteroidales bacterium | reverse complement strand
CCACCAAAGAGTTGATAAATGCAGTCCTCAGCAAAAAATACCGCACCCTATGCACTCAAGGCAATCTCAACAACCATATTGGAGTGCCTCTAACACTGATGGGCATTTCTGCCAAAACTGAAATTGCAATAATTGAAATGGGTGCCAGCCATCCTGGGGAGATTGCTTCTTCGGTCAATATGGCCTTGCCAAACTACGGACTCATAACCAATGTCGGTCGCGCCCATTTGGAGGGCTTCGGCTCTTTTGAAGGGGTAAAGCAGACAAAAGGCGAGCTATATGACTTCTTGGAAAGCAATTGTGGTCAGGCTTTTTTCAACGCCGACAATAGCGACATCTGCCTGATGAAAGAAGAGAAAAAAAATCTGAAAGGATTAGCCTACGGAGTAAAATATTCAGGTGCCGTAATACTGCCTGTGGATGTTCAAGAGCCATATCTTCGTCTGAAATTGCATTCGGGAGAGTTTATGGAGACACGCTTGGTAGGAAGCTACAATGCCGACAATGTGATGGCAGCCTTGGCTGTGGCTGAGCATTTTAGTGTGCCATTGGCAGACGCTATTGCCGCTATTGAGGAGTACTGCCCTTCCAACAATCGTTCTCAAATGTTTGCAACAGAGCGCAACCTTCTCATAGTGGACACTTACAATGCCAACCATACCAGCATGAATGCCTCGTTAGATAATTTTGCTGCCACAGATTTTAAAAACAAGGTATTAATCCTAGGAGATATGATGGAGCTTGGAGATTTCTCGCTTGAGGCTCATGTTGACATCTTGAAAAAAGCTTGTACTATCTCTGGTGAGATATTTTTAGTAAGCAAAGGAGAGTTTTCCAGAGCCATTGAGCAGGTTCCTCAGGCTGCGAAAGCTCGAGTTTTCAAGACAGCGGCTGAACTGAAAGATTATTTCAGCGGACATCCTCTTCAAGAAAAGACCATCCTACTAAAAGGATCAAACAGTACTAAATTGTTTATTCTACCTGAAGTGCTTTGATATTAAAAAATACTAACTTTGTGATATGGATGCGGCGATAGTCATTCTTAACTGGAACGGGCGCAACTTTTTAGAGAAGTTCTTGCCGTCATTAGTTGCTACAACTCCAAAAGACAATTTCTTTTTGGTTGTTGCGGACAATGGCTCCACTGATGACTCTTGCCAATGGCTGAAAGCAAACTATCCAAATATTCAACTAATCGAGTTTGACCAAAACTACGGCTTCACCGGGGGATACAATCGGGCTTTCAAGCAGATTGATGCCGATTATTATATTTTGCTTAATTCCGACATTGAGTTGACGCCTGGTTGGTGCCAAACTCTCATCGACTTTATGGAAGATAACCCGGATGTGGGCATCTGTCAGCCAAAAGTGCTCTCATACAGCAATAAAGACCATTTCGAATATGCCGGAGCATCCGGAGGATTTATTGACAGCTTTGGCTATCCTTTTTGCAGAGGACGCATTTTGAAAAACCTAGAGAAAGACAGCGGGCAGTATGATGAACCTATGGAGGTTTTTTGGGCTACAGGTGCTTGCATGGCTGTGCAATCTTCGCTATATCACCATTTGGGAGGGCTTGATGATCATTTTTTTGCCCATATGGAGGAGATTGATTTCTGCTGGAGAGCCAAGTTGCTGGGCTTTCAGGTATGGGTTGTACCTCAGTCTGTGGTTTATCATGTTGGCGGTGGCTGTCTGCCCAACAATTCACCTCGCAAACTCTATTTAAATTTTCGCAACAACCTACTGATGCTTTATAAAAACCTACCAGGAAACATTCGCTGGCAAACTATCTTTGTGCGACAGGTATTAGATG
>JAAZCF010000374.1 GCA_012513425.1 Bacteroidales bacterium | reverse complement strand
CTATAAAATCAAACTTGCGCTCTCCATTTAACTGATGACGTAGGAAAGGCATACTTATGCCACCAAAGTTGCTTCCGCCTCCAAACGCCCCAATAATGATGTCAGGATAATCATTAGTCATAAGGAATTGGCGCTCAGCCTCAAGACCAATAATTGTTTGGTGCATTGTTACAAAGTTCATGACACTGCCAAGCACATATTTTGTGTCTTCGCGCTGAGCAGCAATCTCGCAAGCCTCAGAAATTGCCATTCCCAACGAACCTGGAGTATTAGGGTCTTTGGCCAATTCAGCGCGGCCTGACCCTGTAGTATTGCTTGGAGAAGGGATCAAATGACCGCCATAGGTTTCAATAACTATGCGACGGTATGGTTTCTGTTCAGCAGAAAGTCGAACCATATATATAGTTGAATCCAATCCAAAATGTTGAGAAGCAATGCTGACAGCTGAACCCCATTGTCCTGCGCCTGTTTCTGTGGTAAGATTTGTAACTCCTTCTATCTTGTTATAATATACTTGAGCCAGGGCTGAATTGAGCTTATGTGAGCCAACAGGAGAAACAGATTCATTTTTAAAGTAAATATGAGCCGGAGTGTCTAAAGCTTTTTCCAAACCGCTAGCCCTTACCAAAGGAGTAGGACGATATATCTTATATAGGGTGAGAACTTCTTCGGGAATTTCCACCCATCGTTCTTTACTAAATTCTTGATGAGCAAGGCCTTTTGCAAACAAAGGATAAAGGTCTTCCTCATGAAGAGGCTCTTTGGTTTGTGGATTGAGCATAGGAGCTACAGTGTCGAGATCAGACATGACATTGTACCATGCTGTTGGCATTTGATCTTCTGTGAGAAGGTACTTTTTAGTTGTTTTCATAGTAAATAATATTAATAAAAAAAGCCCCCTGTGACGCAACGCAGGAGGCTATATATATAAAAATCAATTAAATTACATACAAGATTTGCGATGCGCTAGAATATTAATTCTTGCCACCACCAAAGGTTGTTGTATGTAGCTGTTCTCTTCATTTCTATCGCAAAGATATAAATATTTTAAAAAAACAAATTATTTCAGACCATTTTTTTCTAAAAGTGCTTCGGGACGAGGATCTCTGCCTCTGAAGTTGCGATAAAGCTCATCAGCATCCATCAAATTGCCTTTGGATAGGATATTGCTGCGGAAAGAATCTGCAACTTCTTTATTGAAAATTCCCTTCTCTTTGAAAAGTGAGAAAGCATCAGCCTCAAGAACCTCTGCCCATTTATATGAGTAATAACCAGCTGAATATCCGCCGGCGAAAATATGGCCGAACTGTGGAGACATTGCTATGCCTTCAATAAGCGGTAGTACAGAGCTGTTAGCAAGCACTTCGTGCTCAAAATCGACTGCGGAAGCCTTTGGAGCGCCATGTGGGTCGGAATACCATGCCATATCAACAGTGCCGAATTGCAACTGACGTACGAAATCATAGCCGGCATGGTAATTTTTGGCAGCAATGATCTTGTCTATCAATTCTGTTGGCAACACTTCTCCGGTCTGATAATGTTTGGCAAAAGATTTCAACCACTCAGGCTCGAAAGCCCAGTTTTCCATAATTTGTGAAGGTAATTCCACAAAGTCACGAGCTACTGATGTGCCTGTGAGTGATAAATATGAACCTTCAGCAAGCAAGCCATGCAGGCAGTGACCAAACTCATGAAGGAGTGTTGTTACTTCGTCGTGAGTAAGAAGTGCAGGTGTAGACTCAGTAGGCTTCGAGAAGTTTGTAACCATTGAGATAAAGGGACGCATTTCTACGCCATTGCGAAACTCTTGACCTCTGAACTCAGTTGCCCAAGCTCCACTTTTCTTGCTCTCGCGAGGGAAGAAGTCCATATAAAGCAGACCCATAAATCGATCGCCGTCTTTTACTTCGTAAACTTCAACATCAGGGTGATAACCCGGAATATCATTGCGTCTGGTAAAGCTAAGACCATATAGAGTGTTTGCCAAGTCGAAAGCAGCATCGCGCACTTTACTGAGCTCGAAATAAGGCTTCAAAATCTCATCATTTATGGCATATTTCTCTGTGCGAAGCTTCTCTGACCAATAGCTGAAATCCCAGCTCATCAACTGGTCATCAAAGCCGTGAGCATTAGCATAAGCTTGTAATTCAGCGACGTCAGCTTTTGCATAAGGTAGGCAGTCTGCCATTAATCCGGCCTCGAAATCATTAACTTTAACTTTATTTTTGGCCATACGGTCAACAAGCGCCATGTCGGCATAAGTCTCATAACCAAGAATATTTGCGCATTTTGTGGATAGGTCTACAATATTGTGAATAACCTCGTTGTTGTCAAAGTCATCGTTGATGCACTGGCTGTTGTAGGCTCTCCATATCTGCTCGCGTAACTCACGTACGTCGCTGAATTTTAGAAAAGGATAGCAAGAAGGCTGATTGAGAGTAAATACCCAACCTTGCAACTCACGACTCTTGGCTTCTGCAGCAGCACCCTCTATTACATAATCAGGAAGGCCAGCAAGCTGAGACTCATCGGTGATATTAAGTATATATGCATTTGTAGCACTGAGGTTGTTTTTGCTGAATTTGAGAGCTGCAAGAGATTTCTCTTCAGAAAGCTTGGCAAATTCTTCCTTTTTCTCTTTAGGAAGGTTTGCTCCATTGCGTTCATAAGACTTATAAGTCTCAGTTAGCAGACGCATATCTTCTTGATTCAAGCCCAAAGAATCTCGTTTTTCATATACTGTTTTAATCCTTGCGAACAAATCTTCGTTAAGAGAAACATACATGCTGAATTCAGTTATCATTGGAGTAACGTCTTCAGCAATCTGTTGCAATTCGTCATTGGTGCAGGCTTCTAGCAAATTAAAGCCAATATATTGTACATTGTTAAAGCTTTGTCCGCTCTTTTCAAGAGCAACAATTGTATTTTCGAAACTTGGCTCTTCAGGGTTGTTGATTATGGCATCAACCTCTGCTTTTGCTTCTTTTATACTTTGCTCAAAAGCCGGCAAATAGTGGCTGTTTTGAATTTTGTCAAATGCAGGAGCTTCATAAGGTAGGCCTGACACGACTAATAAAGGATTATTCTCGTTCATATTACAAGAAGATAGTGCAATAATAGTAAATACTAATGCAATGATAGATTTTTTCATTCATTTATAAATTTGAGTAGCAAAATTAACAAATATATCGTTTAGTTACGCAAGATAATGAAATTGTAGCTGTTTACAGGGCTATAACTATATTCATAGCAATGGTATGTAATCTTTCCACTTGAATTGCGTTCAAATGAAGTAAAATAGAAGAAATCAAACCTTTCTTCTTCAAGTAATACTCTAGAAACTTTTGTCTCGCCGGTTTCGTAATACTTCTCAAGAATTCTTCGATTTTGGGCTAGTTTGTTGTTTATTTGAGTCATAAAGGCATTGTTATTCCTGTATATCTTATTATGCCAGGCATTTCTACACATATCGCAGCAAAATTTTTTGTCGCTTCTACCAACAAGAGGCTCGCCGCACTCCAAACATTTTCTTTCCATAGCTTCTTTTTTTAATGTCAGTTTGTTCAAAGCTATTTAATAGGGAAGATTTAGGCAAGAATGCGAATAAAGTTTTTCTGATATTGGATAATTTATTTCTAAATACAGTTTTTCTCAATAGTTTTTAAACGAATATAAATGTTTCAGGTATGGTTCAACTCACCCAAGACTTCTTCCTTTGCTTCTACATTATTAATTAATATTATTATGGAAAACACAATCAACAAAGTGGAGCTATTGGGCCGGATAGGACAGACTCCAAGGTTCTCAACCAGTGGGGACGTACAAGTGGCTAGATTCTCAATTGCCACAAACGAAAGGTTTAAAGACAGAAACGGAGTACTAAAAGAGGAAACAACCTGGCACAATGTTTCTGTGTGGTCATCAAAAAATACTGATGACCTCAGATTATTAAAAAAGGGGACTCAGGTTCATGTGATTGGGAAGATACGCAATGCAAAATATCGAAATGCAGAAGGTGAAGACAAATACTACACAGAAGTAACATCGAGTCGTATGAATGTTTGTAGGGAAGAGGGTCAAAATATGCAACAAGTCATGTCTGAGACCAACATTCCTGCAGGTATGGCACCTGGTTTTGCAATTAACTAAAAAAGCCTAAATTTGTGGTTTAAACAGATGATTATTATGACGCGAGATCTTTTCATTTACAATACTTGCTCTAGAAACAAAGAACTTTTTGTTCCTATCAATCCGGGTCACGTTGGAATATATGTATGTGGACCAACTGTATATGGAGATGCCCATCTGGGGCATGCGCGTCCGGGTATTACTTATGATGTTCTCGTGCGTCTTCTTCGTCATTTAGGCTACAAAGTAAGGTATGTAAGAAATATCACTGATGTTGGCCATTTGGAGCAAGATGCTGATGAAGGAGAAGACAAGATAGAAAAGAAAGCCCGTTTAGAGCAGCTAGAACCAATGGAGGTAGCGCAATATTACACTATTCGTTATCAAGCTGCGATGGCGAAGTTAGGTGTGAATCCTCCTTCTATTGAGCCTCGTGCTTCAGGCCACATTATTGAGCAGATTGCATTAGTTCAGAAAATATTGGATGCCGGTTTTGCTTATGAAAGCAATGGTTCTGTCTATTTTGACGTAGACAAATACGATAAAGTTTACAAATATGGAGTGTTATCTGGTCGTTCAATCGATGAAATGATTGCAAACACCAGAGATCTTGATGGCCAGAGTGACAAACGCTCCAGCTATGACTTTGCCCTTTGGAAGAAAGCTTCTCCTGAGCATATTATGCGTTGGCCTTCGCCATGGAGTGAAGGTTTTCCTGGTTGGCATTTGGAATGCTCAGCAATGAGTGCAAAGTATCTTGGTGAAGAGTTTGATATTCATGGTGGTGGTATGGATTTATTGTTCCCTCATCATGAGTGCGAATTAGCTCAAAATACTGCTTCCCGAGGAAAGGGTGGGGTGCATTATTGGATGCACAACAACATGATTACCATTGAGGGTAAAAAAATGGGTAAGTCTTATGGCAACTTCATTACTCTTGAAGAGTTATTTACAGGCAAACATCCGCTATTATCACAGGCTTTTAGCCCTATGACAATTCGTTTCTTTATTTTGCAAGCGCATTATCGCGGTACTCTTGATTTTAGTAATGAAGCCTTGCTGGCCGCTGAAAAAGGCTTGAAAAAGCTAATGCAAGCTTCGCAAGCCGTCAAAGGGCTCAATGTGGAGCCATCCCTACAGCCTAATGCCGATATTTCCCAGATTCAAGAGAATGTGTACGATGCTTTGTGCGACGATATGAATACTCCTATTGCTCTTTCTCATTTGTTTGAGGCTGTAAGAGTTGTAAATACAGTGGCAAATGGCAAAATGAAGATATCATCTGAGGATAAAGCCATTCTTGAAGAATTGCTCTCTGTGGTTGTAGGGGATGTGCTTGGACTTACTGATGAAGCTGCTCAAGGGGGCAATGAAAGTCTTATTGATGGGTTGATCACAATGATTTTGAATTACCGTCAAGAAGCTAAGGCTGCAAAGGATTGGGCAAAAAGTGATCAAATACGAGATGCTTTGGCTCAGTTAGGTGTATCTATCAAGGATTCAAAAGAAGGCAGTTCCTGGAATTTGAAGTAAATTCAATAACTGGCAGATTAACAATATATACCCTCATCGTCTATTGGCCGGTGAGGGTATTAAATATATAAAAGGCAAGCGTTGTAGTTCTTGCCCTCATTTATATATATACTTAGATTACTTCACAAAGAAGAGTGGCGCTACTGCAATCTACTACGCGAACCTTGACATATTCTCCTACTTTGAAGCCATTGTCTTTGAAAACACAAGTCTTATTTTGCGAAGTACGCCCAACCATGTCTTTGTCAGAGCGCTTTGACGGCCCCTCAATAAGTACTTCAAAGCATTTACCGACATCACGTCGATTACTTTCCAAGGATAAGGTGTTTTGAAGCGCAATAATTTCGTTCAAACGAGCAGTCTTTACCTCTGGAGGAACATCATCGGGAAAATGTTTTGCGGCTTTTGTGCCAGGTCTTTCAGAGTATTGAAACATGAAAGCTGAATCAAAACCAACTTCTCTAAAAAGGCTCAAAGTGTCTTGATGGTCTTGCTCGCTCTCGCTACAAAAACCGACAATAACATCTGTAGTAATGGCGCAGCCTGGAATGATGCGTCGTATTGTCTTAATGCGACTTAGATACCACTCTCGAGTGTGTTTGCGGTTCATTTTCTCCAACATGGCGTTGCTGCCGGATTGCACAGGCAGGTGTATATGCTTGCATATATTGTCGTGAGCAGCTATAGTGTGCAACAACTCGTCACTGATGTCTTTAGGATGTGAAGTAGAGAAACGTACCCTTATAGAAGGGTCTATTAGCGCTACTTGCTCAATTAATTGTGCAAAATTGATATCCTTAGCCGAGTCGGAGTTTTTCCAAAAGTATGAGTCGACATTTTGGCCGAGCAGAGTTATTTCTTTATAGCCATTTTCAAAAAGATCTTTGGCTTCACGCAGAATCGTCTGTGGGTCGCGACTACGCTCCGCACCGCGGGTATATGGCACTACGCAATAAGAGCAAATGTTGTTACAACCTCGCATGATAGAAATATATGCACTCACTGAATACTTATCCATACGCACAGGAGAAATGTCAGCATAGGTCTCTTCATGAGACAGTATCGTATTTATCTGTTTGCCGTCAGCACTAATTGCAGCCAATAACTTGGGAAGATCGCGATAGGCATCAGGACCGACAACCAAGTCAACAACGGGATGAGATAATAATTCTTCTTTCAGCCTTTCTGCCATACAACCCAGCACTCCGACCTTCAGCGCATGGTTCTTCTTCTTAGCCAGACGAAAAACGTCCAAACGGCCTAAAATCCGTTGTTCGGCATTGTCACGAACAGCGCAAGTATTGATGAGAACAAGTGAGGCTTCATCAATGTTGTCGCATAGAGAATACCCAGCATCTTGAAGAATAGAAAGCACGACTTCGCTATCACTCACGTTCATTTGGCAACCATAGGTCTCAATAAAAACGTGAGGGCGGATTGGATCAAAAATCGGTCTTACAGATTGGTACTTATTTTGCATTTGGAAGATTTTTAATTGTGACTACAAAGATAGTTTTTT
>JAAZCF010000028.1 GCA_012513425.1 Bacteroidales bacterium | reverse complement strand
GTCTTTTAGTCTACCATGTTGACAAATCATGGAACCAAGCAGGTTCGATGACTGCATATGAAAGATGGAAATATAATGCTGTAAACGCCAATAGTGCTCATCCTTGCGCTGTATTGGTTGATATTCTCCATACTGGCAATATTAAAGACATATTCTATCCAGGTCAGAGTGATGTGATAAATTTATTGTCAAATGAGAACGATGCTCTGAGACTTTGGAATGGAAATGGAGTTGGATTAGGAATTAAAAATGTCAGCTTTGGGCCGGCAAATACCATAAATCTCACTATAGTTGAAGACCCATACTGGACTTTGCCAACCATTAATGAGGTTCACCTTACTGTCAATCAAAGGGATGCTCTTGTTGAGTGGGATAATGACGCCGTTAATGGTGCTTCATGGGTAATGCGTTGGGGATCCAGTCGAAGTATTTATATGGAAACCATCTATTTGAAAGGAAAAAGTCACAACTTTACCAACTTACTTGCAGGTGAAACTTATATCTGCGACATCTTTGCGTTAAAAGATGGTATGGAAGGGAAAAAATATCATTTTGAATTTCAAACTATTCCGGAGTTAACAAACTATCCCTTAATAGCTTTTGTCAATAATCCATATGTAATAGGCCAAAGCTTGAGGTTAAACATAATCAATGTCAAATCTGCTCCATTGGAGCAGAAATGGTATTATGATGAAATTGAAGTCAAGGACGAAGAACTATATTTTACAAAAAAAGGATTGCATAAGCTCAGAGTCGATTTTACTTTAGATGGTAAAGCTTATGAAAGTTTGGAAAAGGTAATAATTGTGGAATGAAAACGAATCTTCTTTCTTTTATCAAGCCAATGATTTTGACATTAGTATTAGTTATGTCAATGGCAGTGTCATGCCCTGGCCCTGATATTCCTCCTACTCCACCAACTCCGAGTGAAGAGATTTCAGATGATTTGAAAGCCTTTCTTTTGAATAACGATATCGGGTTATATCTAGATAATGACATTCTATTTACATATAATGATCTTGAGTATCAAACCGCATGGAACGCAGATAATGATATGTTTCGCATCCAAAGTGATGATCAGCATGCATATCTTAATATAACAAAAAATTCTATAGACAGCATTGCCTCATTCACTATCAACTATAAGTCACCATCTCAAAATGAATCAAACATGCTGATTTTAAGGCTAAGACGCGTAAAAATCATGGATAGCAAAGCCTGGTGGTGGAATGAAAGCCTAAAAATTGGAATAATTACCCCTCATAAATAGGATTAACTATAGTAGTATAAGCACCTGGGCACAAAGAATTCTCATAAACATCGATATGGGATATACTGTGGCATAGGCAACAGATGCTCTGGAATTGGAAGTTACACTTCCAGAATAAGCCAATGCGGGTGGATTAGTACAACTGCCTGATATGACCCCCATTATAGTGAGGTAATCCATCTTCAAAAAGACTCTGCAAATAATACCCATCAATAAAGTAGGCACTATTGTAATTATCAAACCATATAATATCCAGATATATCCACCTCCAACAATAGTGGCAACAAACGTTCCTCCGGCATTAAGTCCAACTGCGGCTAAAAATAAAGAAATACCTATTTCTCTAATTATCAAATTTGCACTAGTGGTTGTATAGGTTGCCAACTTAATTTGAGGGCCATAACGACCGATTAAAATTGCAACGATAAGCGGACCTCCAGCAAGGCCAAGCTTAACAGGTTGAGACACTCCTGGAAAATGGACAGGAATAGAGCCTAAAATTACCCCAAATACTATTCCCAGGAAAATAGGGAGCAAATTGGGAATATCTAATTTTTTAGGAGCATTACCCAGCAGATTTGTTACTTTATCAACATTAGATTGACGGCCCACAATTGTCAAACGATCGCCCAATTGCAATCTCAAACCATAGGTCGCTACCAATTCATAAGCGGCTCTACTCACTCGGGTTATGTTCACTCCATAATGAGAGCGCAAATTGAGAGTACCCAGCTGAACTCCATTAAGTTTAGATTTTGTGACAACTACTCTTTTTGCCACTAATCTTGACACTGGCGTTTCCCATTCAGATTCATCTATATGAACCTGTTCACCAAAGAAGGCAATTAATAGAGCCACATTATCAGGTTCTGTGATTATGCGAAGTACGTCATTAATCTGTATTTGGTTAGTCTCTGAAGTAGTAAACACTTCTCCATTTCTAAATATTCTTGAAACCACAAAATGTTGGTTGAGCAAAGGTCCAAGTTCAGACAAACGTTTACCATCCAGACCTTTATTGGTTACTTTCACATTTAACCTTTGTGCATCGTGCTTTTCTTGTCCAACTTCCGTTTTTTGTTCTTCTTCTTTAATATCGATTTTAAATATGCTCTTCAGAGCCACCAATACCAAGATTACTCCCACAACACCCATAGGATAAGACACAGCATATCCCAATGTCATATCATGAGTGATAGTGCCGAATGCTTCCCGATATGTTTGTTGTGCTGCACCTAATGAAGGAGTATTCGTCACAGCACCGGCCATTACACCAGTCAGCACACTCAGATCATCTTTTGAGAATAGGCTTATTGACCAAGTTATAATACATCCAAGAAGAATTACCCCGATGGCTATAAAATTAAGCTTTACACCTTCAGACTTGAATGATGAAAAGAAACTAGGACCGACTTGAAGTCCAATCGAATAGACAAACAATACCAGTCCGAATTCTTGAATAAAGGCTAATGTTGTTGCATCTACTTTTAAGCCAAAATGAGACAAAAGTAGACCAGAAAATAAAATCCATGTTGAACCTAGCGCAATTTTGCCGACTTTTAGCCTGTTGAGGAGTATTCCTATTGCTATGGCAAGTGCAAGCAAGAAAATTGTGTGGGATGTTCCGTTGTCAAGAAAAAGAGAATTTAACCAATCCATTACTATTCATTCTTAAAAAAGGCTGCTAAGATAAAGAGTTTTATATATTCTGCAAAAATTGAATAAGATGCTATATTGGCTTGTCTAGTTTTATTATGATTTATATCCCCTCATAGACTCAGTCATATTTCGGGCAATTCCCCGAAGAACAATTTCGATAATAAGATACTTCCAATTTCGCCAGTATAAACTCAATAATTTGATTATCAATTATTTAGAACTACAACTGGCGAAAATTGAAAGTATCTTAATTATTACTTATCATAAGTGGTTGTAATCACAATCTTTCCGGATTTTTCACCTGGAATAACTTGAAGTTCCATCTTACCTGTTACTTGTGTGCCTTTACCGAGTTCGGTACAGAAAGCAGTAACTGTTGGAGTTGAGCCTGAACCGATTAATTCAGCTTCTGTAAGAGTACCTTCCCAAAGAACAGGACCATAGGTATGGCTAAATGTATAATCGCCAGGAGTAATATCTTCAAATACATATTCATTTACTCCTTCTACAACCATTTGACGCCAATCAGCGGCAGCATAGCCACCTCTTCCACGGCCTCTTGCAAGCTGAATTTCAGCTCCAAGGCCCATTGTAGCAGCATAGTTTTCTTTCTCACTGACAGTGCCATTATCAATAGCTTCAACCTCGAAATAATATTCAGGAGCTGTGTTCAAACTATACATTGTGAACTGAGTTTCACCGTATACGATATAACTATTATATAGTTTGTTTTTCTCAATACCATAGCGAATTACATAAACATCTGCACCTTCAACAGGGCTCCAAAGAAGAGAAGCTTGACGACGATCCAATGGGTTACGAACAACTTTCAAATCTTTAACTATGGTAAATATGGCTTTATCTTCATTACCAAACACGCGCAAATCTTTCAATGCGAATTTGCCATCAGGAGTAAATACATTGGTTACTTTCACATAACGAGCAGTAACAGCTTCAGGAAGTTCAAAATATCTGTGACGGAAATCTTGTTTATTGTTGCTGAAGTCAACGACTTTTGTCCAATTCTGATTATCTTGAGAAACCTCAACAATATATGATTCATATTGTTCAGGGAGCACATCTACAGGACGTCTTGCGCCTGCAAAACCGGCACCCATGGCCATTGGAGCAACTGGAGTTGGATCAACTTTATCTATATTCACCTGAATAGCATTAACAGAGCAATTTGTTCCAAGGTCTACAATGAAGAACTCACCTGCTTCTCCTGTTTTTGCAGCCCAACATGTAGTGAAATTCTCATCAAGAGCCAATGCAGCTCTGTGGTTAAGATCGCTGATTGAAGATGTAAATGTCTTTTTTCCTTGTGACAAAAGAACCCAACCGGCAAAACTGTTATAAACTGCATCTTCTTTTACGCCAGGGTAATACATTGGATAGTCTCCAAGTGCATAGTTGGAATGCATAACGCCATCAACATCAACAGATGTTGGGTAGATAGCCAATTCACTGCCGCCACGTCCAGGACCATAAGAACTAGGAATCATACAAATAGTCCAAAGTTGACCATTCAAGTCATGGAAAGTACTACCATGGCCTGCACCAACTTGGAAACCGGTAACTTTGAATGTAAGCGGATTGTGCTCAGAATATGTGTAAGGTCCCATAGGGTTATCAGCTACATATACACCATGTGAGTATGAAAGGAACTCAAGACCAATAGCAGCATATTGAAGATAATATTTTCCATTGTGTTTGATACAATATGGACCTTCAATCCAAGGAAGCTCTTCTGGGAAGTAATCACGATATCCGTTAAAAATAGAGTAGATATTATCGTGTGCCCAACGAGTTTCAAAACCATGATTTTCGATATCGCTAAAGAACAAAGGTTGTGGTTCACCTATCTCTTTGAAAGTAGTCTTGTCAAGTTCAACTACTTTAAAGCACATAAGTTGTGACCAGCCATAAAACATATAGAGACGGCCATCATCATAGAAGAGGTTTGCATCACCATAACGGTTACTATCTAAAGTACCACACTGGTACCACTCACCTGTTTTGGGATCATCAGTAGTGTAGACATTTTTGTTGTTCATAGAGCAACCATACAATTTTCCATCCATTTCCACTACAGAAACAACTCCACCTGGATAATTTGGAGCAAAAATATGTTCCCAATCGCGGAAATCTTTTGACACCCAATACTCTTTACCATGAGACACAAAGAGATAGTACTCATCATTAAAAGTAATAACTACCGGTTCGCCACCACGTTTTGCAGTTTGATTATCAACCACCAGGTCCAGAGGGTTACAAAAAGTCAGTGGACCATTGTCAGCAGTGAGTCTTACCTGAAACTCCGGATAACCTTCGCTTGGGGCCGTCTGGGCTTGGGGTATCGAAGAGTCAGTCTTGCATGCTGTGAACATCATGACGCCAGTCAGTGCCAGACATGCTACTAAGAATTGTTTTTTCATTTTGGTATAAGTTAAATTAGATTATTGGTATTTCTGTTTGAAGTCTGATATCTCTTGATGAACTACCTACTAGTATCTCAATTTTACATTTTTCAAGAGACCAATCTTTAATCTCTTCATTCCAATAAGAAAGGTCGCACACGGGTATCTCAAGAGTAATATTTTTTGTTTGACCTGATTGCAAATTCACTCTTTCAAAAGCTTTCAATTCTTTTTGGGGCCATTCAACATTTGCATCTATTCTATGTACATAAAGTTGAACAACCTCATCTGCTTCCATTTGACCAACATTTTTGATGTCAAAAGATACTGAGATAATATCTTTGGCTTTATAAGTTTTTTTGTCTGTCGAAATATTAGAATAATCAAAATCTACATAAGACAAGCCATGGCCAAAAGGAAACATAACTTCCATTTGCTTGGTGTCAAACCAACGATAACCCACTAATGACCCCTCAGAATAATAAGCATCCGGATTGGGCCTTTCTCTATGTTGATTACTTTGACCGCCTGTTATGTCTTGACGATATTGAGCAGTAAAAACATCCGTTCCGACAATACTTTTTTGTGGAAAATTTCCCATTGCATAAGCAGGAGAGTCTTCTAGCCTAATCGGGAAAGTAAATGGAAGTTTGCCTGATGGAGCAATCCTGCCAAAAAGCACATCGGCAAGAGCATGTCCGCCTTCCAAACCATTCCACCACCCTTGCACAACAGCAGTAGAATATTTAACAACTTCATTGAGATCACAAGGGCCACCTGATATCAATACTGAAACTATATTGTCATTAACTGAAGCCAAGTGAGCAATCAATTCATCCTGGCCACCAGGAAGCATAATGTTCTTTCTGTCGCTACCTTCTGTCTCTATTTGCTTATTTGTACCGGCAAAGAAAATTACCAAATCTGCAGATTGAGCAGCATCAATTGCTTCGTTCAGCAGTTGTGAATCCAATTGACTGCCATCATCTTGAGTCAGCGGTCCCCACATTCCTCTTGGGCGAATATACTTATACCCTGGGGCATATAGAACCTCAACATCAGATCCAAGCTCATTAACAATTCCTTGTAAAGGGCTGATTTCATATATTGTTTTCACTCCTGCCCCTACTCCGCCGTTAGCTGTGCTGGCCGTAGCATT
Source organism: Bacteroidales bacterium (assembly GCA_012513425.1). Classification (GTDB taxonomy): domain Bacteria; phylum Bacteroidota; class Bacteroidia; order Bacteroidales; family UBA932; genus Equibacterium. The sequence goes on along the minus strand of JAAZCF010000028.1, from coordinate 1,497 downwards.
AATTCCAACGACAGCAATCTTCTTCACGGATTGTTTATCTATTGGAAGGATTTTATTTTCGTTTTTTAGCAATACTATTGATTTTTGAGCGACCTCATAAGCTACCTGCTGCTGTTCTATTTGAGAGATAGCCTCAATATTGGCATTTTGTGGATCTACCTGCTCAATTGCAAATCTGACTCTCAAAATCTCTCGTACTTTCGCATCAACAATCGCTTCCGGAACTATACCAACTCGGACGGAATCAATCAATGCTGGGCCTAAATAGTTGTCACCGGTCATCTGCACACACAAGCCACCTAAGGCAGCACCCAATGTGCTGTGGGTACCTCCCCAATCAGATACTGTGAAGCCATTAAAGCCCCACTCTTCTCGAAGAATTTTATTGCATAGTTCATCGTTTTCTGAGCACCAATAGCCATTCACTTTGTTGTATGCAGGCATTACAACCATTGCACCTCCTTCTTTAACAGCTGCTTCAAACGGCTTCAGATATATTTCACGCATTTGTCTTGGATCTATTATCACATTAAAATTTCCACGATTGGTTTCTTGATTGTTCATTGCGAAATGCTTCACACATACTGCAGTACCTGCAGTTTGAGAACCTTTGGTATAACCGACTGCCAAAGCAGAGCTGAGAATGGGATCTTCACTAAAATATTCATAAGTTCTGCCGCCTACAGGTAATCGCTGTATATTAATTGCAGGACCTAAAATCACATCTTTACCGCGACGGCGGGCCTCAGTGCCCATTGCTTCTCCATATTTGTAAGCAAGGTCAGCAGACCATGTGGCAGCAAGAGCACTTCCGGTAGGATAATATGTTGCACTGTCTGTTGTCCAGCCTAATGGACGGAATCCATCTCCAAGCTCTTCTCTAATACCAAAAGGGCCATCTGCATATCTTATTTCTTGAATACCAAGGCGAGGAATGCCTTCAGAAGACATTATTGTTTTACTATGAAGCATTTCCACTTTTTCCTCTAATGACATCTGAGCAATAATCTCATCAATCTGTTTGTCATTAGTCAAAAGAGTATCCTGGGGAGAAACAGGTCGGCTGCAAGAAATAGCACATACAGCAAAAGCTGCCAAAAAAGCAAGCAAAGGAGTTTTCATAGTTTATTGGTTATAATAGGTTTATCGTTTGTAAAAAACGACCTATAAAGATACACTATTTATGAGATTTTCACAACCCTTAACTATTTCCTTATAAGTTGTATGATAGTCATTTGTATACCAAGGATCGGCAACATCATTATCTAAAAGCATTGACACTTTATCCATTCTTTCTCTGCCAAGAATTCTTTCTATCAAACGAAGGTTGCTTTTATCCATTACGATGATACGATCAAACAGCTCATAATCAGCCACAGATATACGTCTAGCGGTTTTTCCATTACAACTGATGCCATGGCGAGCGAGCTCAGCTCTTGCCGGCAGATAGACCGGATTGCCTATTTCTTCTGAAGACACTGCACAAGATGCAATATC
>JAAZCF010000373.1 GCA_012513425.1 Bacteroidales bacterium | reverse complement strand
GCACTTATGAAGATGCAAGGGCTGTGCTTTTTGCCAATCCACATGTTTTTCATTTCTTCTAAAGTATAGTTTCGCATTGTCTTTTCATCTATTGAGAATTCATCGTAATCCTCATGCGTATAAGCATCTATCTTATTAAATACCATCAAGCATGGTTTGTCTCCTGCGCCAATCTCCTGTAATGTGCGTGTCACCACATTTATTTGATCTTCAAAATTGGGGTGTGAGATATCAACCACATGCAATAAAATGTCGCTCTGACGTACTTCATCGAGAGTGCTTTTGAAAGATTCTACAAGCTGTGTTGGTAATTTGCGAATAAAGCCCACGGTGTCGCTCAACAAGAATGGTACATTTTTCAATACTACTTTTCTGACTGTGGTGTCCAAGGTTGCAAACAGCTTGTTTTCAGCAAATACTTCGCTTTTTGCCAGCAAGTTCATAAGAGTGCTTTTGCCAACATTAGTATATCCTACTAAAGAAATTCTTACCATAGAGCCCCTGTTGCCACGCTGCGATTCCATTTGCTTGTCAATTTTCTTAAGTTGCTCTTTCAGGCGTGTGATTTTATCCATTACTATTCTTCGGTCTGTTTCCAACTGACTTTCGCCCGGACCTCTCATGCTGATACCGCCTCTTTGCCTTTCCAAGTGGGTCCACATACCAGTAAGTCGTGGATATAGATATTGGTATTGGGCTAATTCTACTTGAGTTTTGGCATAAGCTGTGGTGGCTCTTTTAGCGAATATGTCAAGAATTAGTCCCGTGCGATCTATCACATTTACATTGGTTTCATGTTCAATATTTCTCATTTGAGACGGACTCAATTCGTCATCAAATATGATATAATCCACTTCGTTTTCTTGCACATATTGCTTAATTTCTTCCAACTTGCCTGTACCAAAATAATGGCGGCTATTGGGATGGTTCAAGTGCTGTGTGAATCGTTTAAGTGTCACAACTCCGGCTGTTTCTGCCAAAAATTCTAGTTCGTCAAGGTATTCGGTGATGGTTCTGATGTTGTCAGAATCGTTGATTAATGTAGCTAGTACTCCGGTTTCCATATAAAATTGTTTAAATTTTTGATAACTGCGTTACTCTTGCAAAATGTTCGGTCATTACCGAGAGGTAACTCCCTCACATTTTCCTGCGAAAGCCTTGTTCTCCAAAATTTCTCCTAATTTTTAGTCAATGTATGTTTAAATTTTTGATAACTGCGTTACTCTGCATACAAAGAAGGGCGACTGTGATAGTCGCCCTTTCATATTTGTATTATAGTAATTAGCGTAGTTGGAAAATTACAGGGAAAGTGTAGGTAACCTTAACTGCCCTGTCACGCTGCTTGCCTGGCTGCCATTTTGGCGAGCTTGCAACAACTCTGACGGCTTCTTTGTCAAGAGATGAGTCTACACCACGAAGAACGATTACATTACTAACAGAACCATCTGTGTTAACTGTAAACTGAAGAGTAACGCGGCCTTGGATACCATTTTCCTTTGCAAGGTCAGGATATTCAAGGTGTGAGTTAACCCATTTTGAGAAGTTGTTGGCATCACCGCCTTGGAAAGTAGGCTTGTGCTCAACAAGAGCGAATGGAATTGCCTCTTCTTCAACCTCTTCTTCCTCTACTGTAGCCACGTAGTCAACGATTTCTACACCAAGAGATTCATCATCTTCGAATGAGAACACTGCGTCATCAACAACAATGTTATCATCAACGATATCAATTGCGTCTGAAAGGACTGGAATCTTTGGTATTTCAGGTGGAGCTGCCTGCTCTTCTTGAGTAATAGGAATAATTTCTTCCTCAATAGCAACTGTTTCTTGCTGATCGAAGATTGATTCTTGTCTTTCTTTGCTCTGCCATTCAAAAGCGAGAAGAACTACTCCAAGAACCAAAACTAAACCAATTTCACGAAAGAGGGAAACGGTTTTTGTTAGGTCGGCTTTCGGTGATTTTTTAACTTCCATTTTATTTAATTTTTTTTCTATTTCGGGCTAAACAGTTCGTAAAGGTATAAATAAATCTTTTATCAACAAAATTCTTGTTAATAAATATTGTTTATAAAGTTTATACAAGATTCATGCCTTTCAGTATGCTGTTGGTCTTCGAAACAGCCTCGGCACTCTTGTCAAATGCCTCTTTTTCGGCTTCAGTGAGCTCAATTTCAACGATTTTTTCTACACCATTGCGACCGAGAACTGCAGGAACACCAATGCAAATATCGTTTTTGCCATATTCGCCTTCTAATGCTACGCAGCAAGGGAATATTTTTTTCTGATCAAGTATTATGGATTTAACCATAGAAGCAGCAGCAGCACCTGGAGCATACCATGCACTAGTACCTAAGAGTTTTGTGAGGGTAGCACCACCAACCATAGTGTCTGCAATAACTTTTTCAGCTACTTCTGCGCTTATTAATTGAGAAACAGGCTGTGATTTGTAAGTAGCTTTGCTGATAAGAGGAATCATTGTGGCATCACCATGACCACCGATAACAATGCCTTCAACATCACTTGGAGCTGCTCCTAATGCTTGGCTGATGTAATATGTAAAACGGCTGCTGTCGAGCTGTCCACCCATACCGATTACTTTGTTTTTAGGCTTATTTGAAGTCTTATAAGTAAGGTATGTCATTGTATCCATAGGGTTTGCAATCATCAAAAATACTGCATCTGGCGAATACTGCATTGCATTTTTGACAACTGTGTTGACTATACCTGCATTTACTCCAATGAGATCTTCACGTGTCATGCCTGGCTTACGAGGAACACCTGAAGTAACGATAACAACATCAGAATCTGCAGTAGCAGCGTAATTATTGGTCACACCTATTATACGACAATCAAAGCCATATAGCTTAGCAGTTTGCATCATATCTATGGCCTTTCCTTCAGAAAGACCTTCTTTGATGTCAATAAGAACTAAATCACTAACGCAATTTAGATGTGCGATGGCGTTTGCACAAGTGGCGCCTACATTGCCAGCGCCAATAACGGTTACTTTTGCCATTTCTAAAAAATATTATATTGGTATTAAATTTCTTATTTTTGCCATTATTTTAATAAAAGCGCCGCAAAGTTATAAATATTTGTAAGTTAAACAAACACTATGATAAGTTTCTATTCTGAAGGCATAAAGTTTGATCTTGATGCTAAATTACTTAAAAAGAAATGGTTAAAACAAGTCGCAGCTCATGCTGGTTACGCCATTAATGAGCTCAATTATATTTTCTGCAACGATAATTATTTGCTCGACTTAAATTATAAATATTTAGGACACGATTATTTCACAGATGTTATTACTTTTGACAATCGTGAAGACACTGACAATGCCACTGTCATCGGTGATATATTTATCAGTATAGATACCGTTGAAGCTAACGGAGTTGAGTATGGTGAAGGTTTCGAAAGAGAGCTTCATAGAGTAATGGTTCATGGATTGCTTCATCTTGTCGGCTATGATGATTTAAGTGATGCGGATAAAAGCCATATGAGGGCAGGAGAGGATTCTGCTCTTGAATTGCTGTCTTCAATAAAAGAAGTCTAATTTTAATTTGATGGATAATACTTATGATATTATTGTAGTAGGAGCAGGCCATGCTGGTTGCGAGGCCGCGACTGCTGCAGCAAAGATAGGGGTAAAAGTTCTGTTGGTAACAATGGACATGCGCAACATCGCTCAAATGAGTTGTAACCCCGCAATTGGTGGAAT
>JAAZCF010000372.1 GCA_012513425.1 Bacteroidales bacterium | reverse complement strand
ATGATGTCTGCTCCCGCTTCGATATAACGGCGATATATATCGGCAATGATTTCGGGTCTGGTGATGTTCAGAATATCATTATTGCCTTTTGTCGAACTGAGGAAGTCTTCTTCTTTCAAATCGGCATCCTGAATCATCGTTCCCATGGCTCCGTCAAGAATGAGGATTCTTGATGCCATCGCCTGATTCAACTCATTTCTTTTTAACTCTCCGATTTGCATAACACGGCAAATATAGGCTTTTATATTCACTTTTTTGATAGTATTTCCTAACATAAGCAGTTAAATTGAAATCCACCCACCTCACCAAACAGCTCTTTTGATTGTTTTTTCAAATGGGACAGCAAAGAAAGAATATGAACCAGAATATACGCTAGTTCCAACTTCTAACATGTGGACCTTCATTAAGCTCGACACTATAAATGGAAGAATGTGGCAGGTTCAGTATTCGGTTCAGGGTGATGATTATAGATTCCAAACTGGCTTAAACTTTGCCTCTCTTGTTGAAGATGGTGAAGAGTTTGTTGGCAGATTAGATTTACTCTATATTCGACACAGAATACAATTTTTTGTTCTGCTGGATCAACATATAGGAAGGGTTTGGCAGGTACAATGGTCGCAAGAATATTCTAACAGAATGATTCTAGAAATAAGATAAATTTCATATATTTATATCTTGTATTAAATCAATCTGTTGTACCATTGAAATCATTAGTTTGTAAAAACATAAAAATAATATAGTCAATCCTACCAGCAATTGAAGATGCCGGCTGGAATTATTACTCATAATCTAATGCCTTATGAAGTGTTCGCTAATTTTACTAATGGCCTTTACTCTATTTCTTTCATGTGGACATGAAGTATCAGAAGTAAATGGTTCTGCTTTTGAAGTTCTACCAACTACCACATACAATAAGTTACAGCAAAAGTACTCTTCCTTAGAAAGTTTTGAATACGGAACTGCACGGGTAAAAAACAATAATGGATGGGGAGTCATAAATACGAAAGGTAAAGAAGTAATAAAACCCGAATATGACACAATATATCCCCTAATACATAATTATAGAGTCACAGAAAAATCTTCTAAATATGGCCTAATTAATATTTTCGGAAAGGTAACAATCCCATGTAAATATGACGAATTTTCTACTTATATGGATAATGGTTATTTCCCTTTTAAGCTCCATGATAAATGGGGATTTGTTTCCGAAATAGATGACATATTAGTTCAATTTATATATGATTCAATTGCTCTAATTGAAGACTCCGTTTTTGTAGCAAAGCTTAATGGGTTTGAAGGATTGTTTGATTATACAGGCAAAACTCTTGTGGAGCCGCAATATGACCGAATATTATATAGAATATTTTCTGATGGAAATGTATCTTTTGCCAAAAAGGGAGATAATTATGCTATCATAAACTCTAAAAATGAACTAGTTAGTAAATGCGAGTATAGCGACTTGGCAATCCCTCATGGTGAATACCTTACAATATCAAGTTATAATTATGACAGATTTTGATTAGTTAATTGGGAAACAGGAGAAGTGAAAATTCCTTATGGATATGATGAATTAGGAGATTATAATGAGGGGGTAATTTATGCATGTAAAAATGACAAGTATGGGTATATAAATCCAGATAATAAGACAGTAATACCATTTATTTTTGATGCTGCTGAAGATTTTTCGGAAGGACTTGCATTGGTCGGAATAAACAAAGGATATTATAGAAGTATTTTAGGTTATTTGCCTAAGACATTTTACGGATTCATTGATATTAAAGGTAACTGGGTAATTGAACCTACATTTCCAAATCAATTTCTTTCACCAGGTGACGGTTTTAAAGAAGGATTTGCTGTTATGGGTGCACCTAGAGAAGATAATATATATCCTGATAAATATGGTTATATAGACAAAACAGGGAAATGGGTAATTAAACCAATTTATAAAGATGCTCAGGACTTTGAAAATGGCATAGCTATTATAGAAACCAATAATGGATATGGTGCAATAAATAAACTAGGAGAAATTATCGTTGAACCTAAATATAAAGATTATGAGCCAAGAGAATGGCACGAAGATAAATTGGTGTTTGATGACGAAAATGAGAAAACATACGAATACTCACTAAATGGCGTAGCCTTATAAATTCGCTTGATTTGCTATTTCCTATCATATATACAATAATTTACACAACAGATATGAATATCGCGAAGGGTAATATTTGACACGCTAACTTTTTTAAGGGCCGCAGGCAGATGCTTGCGACCCTTTCTACGTTTATGGACAGCCTTAACCTATCACGCTGAAGCGATCCCTCTTCAGGGATGATAGACAGTCCACCCCATGTGACATAGAACTGGCCCATGCTATCGATATACTCAATCACTTCCTCGTTGCCATCATAGCGAGTATCCTCGCCTTGCAAGTGAAATTTAGTGAAAGGACTAATAGTTGAAGGAAATCTTTCTTGTATTTAAGATTATTTGTAGAATTCTACCCACACTCTGCGGTAAAGGAAGCAGCAACGCTTGCAAGAATGAGCCAAGCAATTATCATTGCTGCAAATGAGTTCTTAAGAAATGGTAGAGATAGTAATGATATGTGCATTTTTTAGCACTCCAAATAAGTCAAGGTGCCTCTGATTCAGGTGAAGGCACGCTTTGATTATATGGGATGGCTTCCAGAATTACAAGGGCCGGAAAAATATTTAAAGTAAATTCCAAATACCTCCAGACAGTTTAAATAAGCCATACTTTGATACATTTATGGTACACTAAAAAAGAAAAGTGGCCTACAGATGTAATCAGCAACTTTGAATTCCCGAATTTTCGCAAAGTTAATTCCCCGTTTTGAGGGATAGAAAATAGCATTCATAACTTGGCAAATAACTACAAGTACAAATGCTTATGAATGCTTACGAACTCTTGAGTCCGGAAAGGAAACTCGTGATTTGGCACAAAGTTTAAGAAAAAAAAGAATTGGGTCTATCGACATCGCCACCTTTCAGACCTACTCTAAGCGCTTTTGCCATGTAAACGCTTGGAGTGCCCATGATTTGAAGCCTAGTCCAGGCACTCTAATGTCAAAACCGTCGGGAGTCCACCTTCATAAATTTTCTTTCCCGTGATGGTGACGAAACGAGCAACCACGCGGGCAACAGGCAAGCGAGAAGCGAGCCGCCAAGCGAGCTCTGCGCAGTGCTTGCTCTGTAGCAGCCGGAGTCCCTTATTCTGGCAGCAATGCCCATCACAACTTCAAATCTGGGGAATCAACTTTGCGAAAAATTGTCCATTTGCATGTTGCCAATTACACTTGGAAATTAACAATACTGATATTATTGGTCATAGCTACAACCTGGGAGATATTTGTATTATACGGGGATTGTGCTCGGCAGCTGCGCTGCCTGTGCATTCCCCCTCCGCTCGCCGCGGGGGCCCTTGCAAAGATAACCCTGGCCCTGATGGGCCTATGGGGTTTTTCGCCGATGTCCTCACTCGAGCAAGCTCGGCTCGGCCATCAACAAAAAAGCCCCGAGCATTTCATGCTCAGGGTTATCTTTGCGGTGAGGGGGGGATTCGAACCCCCGGAACGGTAACCCGTTCGTCAGTTTAGCAAACTGGTGGTTTAAGCCACTCACCCACCTCACCAAACAGCTCTTTTGATTGTTTTTTCAAATGGGACAGCAAAGATAGAATAATTTCGCATTCAATCAAAAAAATTTTGCAAATGTCAAAATTAGGTATACCTTTGCAGTCCTCTTACGAGAGAATCGGGATGTGGCGCAGTTGGCTAGCGCACTTGGTTTGGGACCAAGGGGTCCTCCGTTCGAGTCGGAGTATCCCGACACAAAAAAAAGAGAGATGACTTTTTAAGTCGTCTCTCTTTTTTCGTTAGTAGTTAATTATTTCTTACTCATATCTTTCAATGGTGGAACAGCAACTTCTGAAGGGCTATATCCGGTTGCTTTACCAAATACTGAGAAATCAAGTACGCTGAGGGCTGTGTTTGCAGGCCATTCTGTGATGGTAAGGCGAACAAAGCGGCACTCTATAGGAGCGAATTCATCAAAAATTGTATTGCGAGATACTGTATTGTCGGTACGGTCAAGAACTGTAGTGTAGTTCTTAGCATCCATAGAGACTTCAACTTTGTATTTAAATACTGATGGATTGAATGGGAAGGACATACGACGCTGTGGCTGGCCATTGGTAGCTACGCGGTTGCTTGATTGTCTTTCATTCTGAGTTAGGTCGATAACTGCATTTGGAGCAGGTTCAGGAAGTTCTCCTGTTGGAGATCCAAAGCCACCGGCTCTTGAGTTGTTGAAAAGCAAACGGATACCATCAACGGTAAAAGTTTGTGTTCTGTCACGGTCAACTGATGGAGAAAGGTTCAAAGTGAGGGTTGGTTGTTTATCAGAAGGGTCTGGTGTCCACCATGTAGCTGTAGAGTTGTCTACTGCATATTCTGCACCGCGACCTGGGGTATCAGTTGAAGCGACTTTTGCGCGTGTAGTGCCGCCAGCATTACCATTATTTATCTTACCAACAGATACGATAATTGAGCCACTATCGCCTTTTGTAGGATCTTTAACTGCACCTGGAATCCACTGTGGAGTATCTGTAATTTTGCAATTCAGATTTCCTTGTTCATCTACTGTCACGCGGTCCATACCTATACGACGACCACCGCTGCTAAGAACGATTGTGTAGAATTGCCAAATGTTTCCGTCAGGACCAGTAAGCATACTGCCATGAGCAGCACCTGTCACAACGCCATCAGTACGGCGAAGGAATGGATTATTGCTTGCATATTCATAAGGACCTTCAATGCTATTTGCCTTATAATAACCTTCAGCATAAGTGCGCCATTGTGTACCGGAAGCTGAATATTGTAGATAATAAGTTCCATTGTGTTTGTAAACCCATGGACCTTCAATCCAAGCTACATCTGTATATTCATTTTGTTCGCCTTGACGCTCCCATACATGGTCAGGGTTGAAGCTGAAATGGTGTGTAATAGGGCCGGCAAATTGTGTGATATCATTGGGGTTAAGTTTAACAGAATAAATACCACTAATTGCCATACCTGGCCAAAATAGATAAGGTTGATTGTCATCATCAATGTAGATATGAGTGTCAAAAGGGATACTCCAGCCACCTTCAATGCCAGGGATACCTTTCCAATTGCCAATCATTTCATATGGACCAAGTGGATTGTCTGCTACCCATACACCTGTACTGTTACCAGTCATGATAAATTTGCCATTATAAGGCACTACATCAGGGGCTGTTGGGACATTTTCTACTTTGTGAAACTCCCAGTTAAACATATCATCAGATACCCATGCTCCACCACCTGTGCAGAACATGTAATATTTTCCCTGCCACTGAAAGACAGACACGTCTCCGGAAGCAGTACCGCCTTCACCCATTACCATAGGAAGAGGGTTGCAATAACGAGTTGTTTTGCCCAATTGCTGGGCATTTGCAGCAAAAGCCATTGATACAAGGGCAATTGCCAAAATGATTCGTTTTATTTTCATGGTTCTTTTATTATTACAGTTCGCAAGTTAAGAATAAATAAGCGCCCAGACAATATGCCTAGGCGCCTTTTCTATGAATCAAGTAAATACTGTCTTATTTTGCCGATGGTATTGCCAACACTACGCCAAAAGCATCGTGCGGCGTATAATCCCTTTTAAAAAGAAGCGGATAGTTGGTTCGTCTTGGTATTGGACTGCCGTTTTTCCAAGATGTGCCATCATGAAGGCCCCAAAAAGTAACTCTGTCAATTTGATCGCGGTGATTGTAGAAAATTCTGAAGAGTTCAGCATATCTATCTGAAAGTTGCTGCTCAACTTCTGCAGGGAGACCTTCTTTATAAGGATCTAAAAATGCTTCAAACTCCTCAAGCTGATATTGAGCATCTTGCAATGACTTGCCAATCACTTGACCTTCTTTTGAAATTGGCAACACATCCACATCAAGCTCTGTAATCATTACTTTTACTCCCAATGCTGACAATTTGTCAATAGCATCTTCGATATATTGATTCTTCGGATAATTCAAACCCCAATGAGCCTGAATGCCAACACCATCAATACGAAGACCTTCTTCCCTGAGCATTTTCACCAAATTGATAACTCCTTCTAGCTTTGATGGTCTCCAAACATTGAATTCGTTATAGTACAATTCTGTTTCTTTAGGACAATACTCATTCGCAAACTTAAAAGCCAGTTTTACAACCTCAGCACCATCTCCTCCAAAAGCTTTTACCCAGCCAATGTTGCGCCAACCTCCATCTTCAGAGACAATCTCATTGACAACATCCCAAGCATCTACTTTGCCTGCGTACCTTGTACAAACGGTTTCAATATAACTGCGGAGAGTCTCTACCAATTCGTCGTGGCTTTTGTATTCTCCATTTTCTTTAAACCAGAAATGATCCGGAGTCTGATTGTGCCAGCAGAGTGTATGACCGAGAATAAACATATCATTCTTTCTGCCAAACTCAACATATTCATCAGCAGGGGCGAAATTCCACACACCTGGCTTTGGATTAAGCGATTCTGGCTTCATATGATTGCCGGGAGAAATGGCATTAAATTGTTCAAGGATAAGATCTCTTGATTTTATATTTCTATCAGAGATTTCGTAAGGGCTGATTGCAACACCCATTTTGAATGCTTTCCCATAAGAACTCTTTAGAGTCTTTTGGGCAGTGCTTTGAGCAAAACTACTATTAAAACTTAGTAGGATAATACTCAAAACGACTACAGTAACTTTAATTGTTTTCATGAGATACTATATTATTGGATATGTGAGAAACGACGGAAATTCCATTTTGAATTATCGCTGTTGAAATCGAAAGGAGCAAGAGTTGGTGAACAGTCACCCAATGAAACCAAAGCGAATGGTTCGCTATGACCGGGAACAGCCTTCGGCATGATTCTGTATGTGCCATCAGTAAGACATTCTATACGCCAAAGTTGAGCATCAGCACCTGTATAGGCT
>JAAZCF010000371.1 GCA_012513425.1 Bacteroidales bacterium | reverse complement strand
TCTTTCTGCATAGCCATGTTTCTTGTACGTTTTGGACATAACAAAACCCCGAAAGTTTTTTGTCTAACTTTCGGGGTTCAGTTCATATCAGTCGGGCTTTTGTGATAATGACGATTCGTGTCAATTTTACTTCATGCATTTGCAGCAGAATGGTTTATTAAACAATGCCACTGAAGCCCATAAAGGCCATGGCCATAATGCCTGCAACTATCAAAGCAATTGGCACCCCTTTAAAAACTTTTGGGACTTTAGACAACTCCAACTGCTCACGTATACCGGCAAATAAGGTAATTGCAAGGCCAAATCCTATAGCACTGGCCACTGCAAAAACTACTGACTGCCCTAAATTGAGCATGTGGGCGGCACCGCCAAAGCTGAACTGTTTCTGAACAACCATCAAAGCCACACCGAGAACAGCACAATTTGTTGTAATCAATGGCAAAAAAATTCCGAGAGCTTGATAGAGTGACGGACTGATTTTCTTAAGAATAATTTCCACCATCTGCACAAGGCTGGCAATAACTAAAATAAAACTGACTGTCTGCAGGAATTCTATTTCGAGAGGAACAAGCAAATAATTTTGGAGCAAATAAGTAACACAAGTAGCCATGCCCATTACAAATGCCACAGCCGCAGACATACCCACTGCTGTAGATACTTTCTTTGATACTCCCAGGAAAGGGCAGATACCCAAAAACTGAGATAGTAGAATATTATTGACAAATACTGCCGATATAATGATAAGAATATATTCCATACCCTAAGCTTTTTTAGTGGTTAATTTTTTGAACAGCACCATCAAATAGCCTAATACGAGGAATGCTCCAGGTGCCAACACGAAAATGAGCATACCATAGGGCTCCATGAACTTCCATCCGAAAGCACTGCCGCTACCAAGAATCTCTCTGACCAAACCTATCACTGTGAGTGAAAGTGTGAAACCAAGACCTATTCCAATCCCATCAAGAGCTGAATCAATGACATTATGCTTATTGGCAAATGCCTCGGCACGACCAAGCACAATACAATTCACAACAATCAGAGGGATAAACAGGCCTAAAGTATCATATAAAGACGGAATGTAGGCTTGAATAAGTAATTGGACTATTGTCACAAAAGCGGAAATAATTACAATATACGAAGGAATGCGAACTTTGTCAGGAATAAAACGGGCCACAGCCGACACTACCATATTCGATAAGATGAGCACAAATAATGTGGCCACACCCATACCCATACCATTGATAGCTGAAGTAGTTGTGCCAAGAGTAGGGCACATACCCAATACCAATGCGAAAGTCGGATTATCTTTGATAATTCCTTTGGTTAATAATTTCAATTTAGTCATAACGGAACATACTATTTTTTTGAAGCACCAGATACTACATCAGCATCACCACTTCCGACGAGAGTCAAATAAACCTTATATGCAGTAGAAACACCGACAGTAAATGCACGAGAACTGATAGTTGCTGCTGTAATAGCATCTATGTCTCCGCCATCTTTTCGAACAGAAAGCTTATTGGAAGCAGGATTCATTTCGATAAACTGATCACGAAAACTGCCTTGCTCATTACTTGCAATTTTATCGCCCAAGCCAGGTGTTTCTGAATGAGAGATAACAGCTGTATTATAGATATTACCATTTTCTGCATCAAAGCCAACAATCATACTGATTGGGCCTCCAAATCCGGTAGGTGCCACCTCAATAGCATATCCAACAACCTTATCTGACATTGAAGCCAAATACACTTTATATTCTGTGCCATCAACTTCAACCATTGTGACATTATCGCTTGGATTATTGTCGTAAGAAGGAACTACATAAGATATTTTATCGTTAATTTTTGCCAAGGTAGCTTGTGCAATTGGCTCAGCCGTAACATTATTTGCAATACCTAATAAGGCAGAGCATACCAAGCAGATAGAGCCGAGAGATAAAACCATATTTGTAAATGTAGATTTTGCTGCCATAATTATTTATTCTTTTTGTATCCGTATCTGACGGGTTTGCAATATTTGTTAATCAATGGAACTACCATATTCATAATTAATATAGCGAAAGAAACTCCTTCCGGATAAGCACCAAAATAGCGAATCAACATTGTAAGAACACCTATCCCTATTCCAAAAATAATCATTCCTTTATTTGACATTGGGGATGTAACATAATCTGTAGCCATAAAGATTGATCCCAACATCAAACCACCAGTGAAGAGATTAAATAATGGACCGGTGTAGGCAGTTGGGTCGCATAATGAGAAAATACCGGACATCAGAATGACAGTAGCCCAAATTGAAAGAGTGATATGAGGCTTTATAACTTTCTTTACAAGAAGATATACAAAGCCTATCAGCAAAGCAATCACGGAAATCTCTCCCACAGATCCGCCTGCCCTTGCAAACGACATTTGAGCAGGAGTCAATCCTGGATTGGCTGCAAACACATCCTGGACTGATAAACCAGATTTTAACCCTTCGTTGATAAGGGCTAACGGAGTAGCTCCGCTAAAAGCATCAACTGAGGAAAAGAAGCTGGAGGGAGCAGTCCATGTTGTCATCACTACCGGAAACGAAATCAGTAAGAATACACGGCCAACCAAGGCTGGATTAAAAATATTTTGACCCAAACCTCCAAAAGTCATTTTTGCAATAGCAATAGCGACTATTGAGCCGATAATTGCAACCCAAAAAGGAGTTGCCGGCGGAAGATTTAGCGCCAATAACACTGCTGTCACACAAGCACTGCCATCAGAAATTGTAATTTGACCCTTTTGAATGTACTTCTGAATCAAGAATTCCGTCAACAAACAAGAAACCAAACAAGTAACCTGAAGCAATATGGCGTTCAACCCATAAAAATAGAACGACACTAATACCACAGGGGCAAGAGCCCTGAGAACTTCTCTCATCAAGATTTGTGTTTCATTGCGTCCATGAATATGTGGAGCTGGGGAAACTATTGTATTTGCCATATCTCTTACCTCCTATTTTTTAGCCCTGTTGCGAATGATCTTCATCACTTCAACTTTATTTACTCTAATAATATCTAAAAGAGGGATAAATGACGGACATGTGAAAGTGCAACACCCACATTCTATGCAGTCAAATATTTTATTATCCTCCAATGCATCGAATTGATTGCCATTCTCTGACAATTTATATAACAACCAAGGTTCCAAGCCCATAGGGCAGGCATCCGCGCATTTACCACAACGGATACAATTACCTATCGGCATACGGGCTGTCTGCTCTTTAGTAAGCATAAGAAGACAAGAGGAACCTTTCTGAGTTGTTGCTTCAATATTAGCAACAGCCTTGCCCATCATTGGTCCTCCACTAATGATCTTGGCTGCATTTTCAAGATTGCACCCTGAGGTTTCGAGGATATATGACAGCGGAGTGCCAAACCTTACCAAATAGTTCTTTTGTTCTGCAACACACTGTCCTGTGACTGTCATAACTCTTTCAATCAAAGGTTTGTTTTTTTGAACAGCCTCATATGCTGCAAATGCAGTGGCTACATTTTGGACAACACAGCCTGCCTCAATTGGCAAAGCCCCAGAAGGAACTTGATGCTTGGTAACAGCATCAATGAGTTGCTTCTCTCCGCCTTGAGGATATTTCTTTTTTAACTTTAATACTTCAATATTTTCATATTTGCTGCAAGCTGCAGTCATTGCTGCTATTGCCTCCGGCTTGTTTTCTTCGATGCAAATGTAGCTCTTGCAGCCGCCCAACACTTTTGCCATAATAGCAGTGCCCACGGCGATACAAGCTGACTTTTCTCTCATCAATCGGTCATCAGCTGTAACATAGGGCTCACACTCTGCTCCATTAATAAGGAGAAAATCCGCTTTTTTATCTTTTGGCGGGCATAACTTCACATGAGTTGGAAATGTAGCACCACCCATACCGACTATGCCTGAAGATTTAATTTTTGCAAGAATAGCATCTTGAGAAGCAACAATATTACTGTTAAGACCTTCACTTCGATCAATAGACTCATCCCAAATATCGCCCTCAACATCTATTACTACATGTGTCACCATATTGCCAACAATATCTGCTCTTGGCTCCACAGCCACTACAGTACCTGACACAGAGGAATGAACAAAACCTGAAATAAAGCCTGATGGCTCTCCAATTACTTGCCCGACAACTACTGAATCACCCTTTGTTACTATAGGAGTTGCAGGAGCTCCCAGATGCTGCGCCATTGAGATAGCTACCTTATTCGGCAATTTCAAGGATTCAATTGCAGCATTTTTGGCGATTTTATTATCATGTGGATGAATACCTCCTATTTTAAATGTAATCATGCTATATCCTCCTTTGGTTTTTTAGGAAAATTAAACTTATGGATAGCTCCAGTAGGACATTCACTCACACACTTTGTGCAAAGTTTACAAAGAGAAGGGTCAATGTAAGCCAAATTATTTTCAATTGTTATTGCCCCGAAAGGACATATCTTTTGGCATTTACCACATCCGATACAAGCCGCACTACATGCTTTCCTGGCGACAGCGCCTTTATCTTTACTACTGCAAATGACAACAACACGACAATTTTTCAAGCCGACCGGTCTAAGTTCAATAATTGTTTTAGGGCAAGCTGCAACGCATGCTCCACAAGCAGTACACTTGCTTTCATCAACTACCGGTAATCCGGTGGAAACATCCATTGACAGAGCGCCAAACTTACATGCCGATACGCAATCACCGCAACCTAAACAACCATAGCGACAAGCAGTGTCACCGCTATAAAGGGCAGCTTTAACCCGACAAGAAGAAAGACCTTCATAAGTGTTTGTTTTGGGACGATTAAAACAAGAGCCATTACATTTCAGCACAGCAACCATTTTTGCTTGCTCAACTGCCTCTTGGCCAAGAACATTGGCAACTTTGTTCATAACCTCATTGCCTCCAACAGGACAAAAGAGAGAACCGATTTGAGGAGCTGCCACCAATCTTTGAGCAAAATCGTGACATCCTGCACTTCCGCAGCCTCCACAATTAGCCCCAGGCAAGCAAGCCTCGACTATATCAATTCTCTCATCTTCAACCACCTTGAACTTTTGAGCCACAAAGTAAAGTACAATTGCCAACACCACACCTACAACCGTAATAAGGACAACTGTAATTAAGAGAGTAGAATCCATTATTTATTATTTTTTTCAATCGAAAAGGTAAAAATTCGCTCCAACTTATCCCTAAAAAGGAAAATGAAAAGATAATATAAAGCTACACCACCAAGCGACAGCAAGCCTATCATCAATTCATTCAAGCCTAAGCTATACAAAAATAGTAATAAAAAGACTAATAACATCAAAGGAACAGCATAAGAAATGAACACTGCCTTCATTCCAAGTGACGAACTCAACACCAAGTTGACGGCATCTCCCACTTGAAAATTTTCAACTAAAGAGCTGATATTGTAAGGAACATCAACATAACGAGTTTCTTGCTCACTGGCCACACAAACGCCCTTGGCATGGCAAGCGGCGCAGGCAGATTTTTTTTGAATTTCTACTGTTATGTAGTTTTCATCAATGGCCGTAATCACTGCTTCATGCTCAATTCTTTCGATTTTTTTCATGATTAATTGATTTTGCTTGTCAGTGGATATTTCAAGTTCTCCAATCTAGAAGCCCTTACCTCAAGCTTACCCACTGAAATAGGTGTAGATATAAATAGTGGTATATGATTTTTGTCATCAGACATCCATACATATGCCGTGACACTTTTGGATTTGTCAACTACAAATGCTTTTGTTTCTTTTGATGGATCATCACCAGACCTTTGCTGAATGTCCAAGGCAAAGCAAACGGTCTTGAACGCGCCTAAGTTTCCTACCTTTTTATCTTCACAACAGACAAAACGAAACTTAACATCAAGAATATTTCTATCCAAAGCCAAAACATAAGGGACAGATTCCCCTTCCATTAAAGCATTGAAATCCAATGATCTCATATGATATACGGCATTTAGCAGGTCTCTGATATTCTCGCCTGTATCAAAAATTGTATCAACAGGAGGCCTAGTACTTTTGGTGACTTTTGCATGAAGCTTCATCTTATCTGCACTCCATGTATAATGGTTTGTTGCAAAGTAGTTGCCTTCATGGATATCTCTTCTGAAAAAGATCGGATCCAAATCTTCGACTTCGAACTTTGACTCATAGACATCCCTTACTTTGTAGAATGAATCAAAAAACTTATTGGTATTAGCTTTGACAACGAGGTGATAGCATGGCTTTCCTGCTTCAACCATCTCTTTGATATTGAAATTGATTACTGCAATATCAGCACTTATTCCCCATTTATAATTAAGCGTAACTTCAATTAATTCATTATGACCAAAAGGAATATCTTTATTTTGTGCAAATCCGCTAAGCGAAAAAATGGTTGCCAAAGCAACCAGTAATAGAATTTTTTTCATGGCTCTTAATTTCTCACTACACGTCTATTTCAAAGTCCGTACCAACCATGATATCATCATTCATCTTTGAAGCATAATTATGGTAGGTGACATTTGCGTCCACGAATTTGACTTCTGAAGATATAAATCGCATCTCAACATCGGTGACTTCACCATTACGGTGTTTTGCAATAATCAGCTGAGTTTGGCCGGGATAAGATTTATCATCTGCAGTACCAACAAACTCTGGGCGATGAATAAACATTACTATATCTGCATCTTGTTCAATAGCGCCTGATTCACGAAGGTCACTCAATTGAGGTCTTTTATTACCGCCACGAATCTCCACAGATCTATTAAGCTGAGACAATGCCATGATAGGGACATTCAGCTCTTTAGCAATTGATTTCAAAGAACGAGAGATTGCGGACACTTCTTGTTCACGCATGCCACGCAATTCACTGGGACCAACCATCAACTGTAGATAGTCAATGATAATCATTTTTACGCCCTGGGACTGTACCAATCTTCGAGCCTTTGAACGCAAATCACTGATTGTGAGAGAAGGAGTATCATCTATCCACAACGGAGCTTTCGATAACTTTTCTAGTCTTTCATTTAGTTGATTCCAATCTTGAGGATCTTTGAACTTCTCTGCTCCTTTAATCTTATCTGCAGAAAGACCGGTCTCACTCACAAGGAGCCTCTTTACCAATTGGGTCTGAGACATCTCCAGAGAAAAGACGGCTACAGGTACTTTGTGATCTACTGCCATATTTCTGGCCATAGTCAGCACAAAAGCAGTTTTACCCATAGAAGGACGAGCTGCAAGAATTATCAAGTCCGAAGCTTGCCATCCACAAGTAATTTTATCAATGTTTTGATAACCAGAAGGTACACCGCTCAGACTACTCTCCCTTTTCTGATCTTGGGTAATATCATCAATAGCCTGGTTTAAAATAGAATCAATGCGACTAGTCTCTCGCTTCATATGGTGCTCTGTCAATTCAAAAACCTTTTGCTGGGCATATTGCAATAGATCATCCACTGACAAAGTATCTTCAAAAGCTTGTTTCTGTACCCTATACGAAATAGAAATCAACTCGCGTTGTATAAACTTTTGAAGAAGAATTTTTGTGTGATAATCTGTATTTGCTGCAGCACCGATTTTCATGCTTAATGCACTCAAATATGAAGCTCCACCAACTAAATCCAGTTCGCCAACTTTCGTAAGTTCGTCTGCGACGGTCAGTATATCTATCTTTTCATTGCGAGAAGCAATATCACAGATTGCTTTATATATCTTTTTATGACTTTCATTGTAGAAACATTCAGGTGAAAGAGAAGCTAGCACATCTGTCACACACTCCGAATCTAGCATCATAGCAGCAAGAACCGCCTCCTCAATATCTAGTGCTTGAGGTGGTTTTCTGCCCATATCTGTCGATAATTGCGACAGATCGACTTTAATTTCTTTTTTTTTATTCGTTAGTTTGTTCAAAATCCGGACTTACTAATATGCGGCCACAATATTCGCAAATAATAATTTTCTTACTTTGAACTATATCAAGCTGACGTTGAGGAGGAATTTGATTGAAGCAACCTCCACATGCACCTCTTTTCACAGTTACTACAGCTAAGTGGTTTTTTGCATTACCTCTAACTCGATTGTAAGCCACGTACATACGCTCGTCGATTTTCTTTGCAAGCTCATCAATTTGCGCTTTGAGTTGATCTTCTTATTTAGCTGTCTCCGTTATAATTTGATCAAGCTCTTTTTTCTTGTTTTCAAGATCTATTTCACGACCGGCAAGTTGTAGTTTGGTATCTTCCAAAAGCTGAGATTTCTCAGCAAGTAATAGATTAGTCTCTCCGATATGCTTCTCGCTTGCTTCTTGTTCAAGTTGCTGGAATTCAATCTGTCTGGTAATAGATTCATACTCACGGTTGTTCATTACCTTTTTACTTTGCTCTTCATTTTTTTCAACAAGAGCTTTGCACTCAACGATTTTAGCTTTGAGTTCTGAAAGATACTTCTCAGCATCTTTGATCTCTTCTTGAGTGTTGACCATTCTTGTTTTAAGACCGGCAATGTCGTCTTCCAAATCTTGGACTTCCAATGGAAGTTCTCCGCGCAATAGATGAATTTTATCAATTGCAGTGTCAGCTTGTTGAATACGATAAAGTGTCAAAAGTTTCTCTTCCATTGACACACCATCAGAATCGCTCACTGCTTTTGCTGCAGATACGAATGTTTCCCTTTGGTCGATAGGGGTAACGATTGACTTTGTAGCTTTTTTTGTCGCCATAATTTACTTATTAGTAATATATTGGATTATAAAATTTCTAGAAATTTTCGGATTGCAAAGGTACATAATTTTTCCTTAAGCAAGTCATTTATTTTTAAATAGTACTTTTTACTTCTTCTAAAAGACTTTTGATTGACTTGAGTTTCTGTACAACCTCATATCTATTGTCATTTCCTTCAGAATTGTCACATAAAAGTTTTTTTGCCCCTTCGAGTGTAAGGCCACGCTCTTTAACCAACAAATGAAGTTTTTGGAAAATTTCCACATCTTCCGGGCTATATAATCTGTTTCCCTTATTATTGCGGCGTGGATGGATGAATTCTGAAAAACTATCAGACCAAAAACGCACCAAAGATGTATTTTCACCCAAGAGCTGCGCTACTTCTCCAATCGTATAACAAATTTTACTCATCTTTTATATTGTTTGGATTTGATTAATCTATTGATTGTCCTGTATATGAAGATAATAAAATCATATCTCGGTATAATGAAGGGCTTAAATCTGCAAATAAAAAGTATACTGGATCTACATTTCTGCCTTGTCGGAGTACTTCATAATGTAATCCTGCAGCAAAAGTTTTTCCACTCATTCCAACCCTGGCAATTACATCTCGCTGATTTACATTTTGCCCTTTATGAACATAAATCTCACTTAGATGGGCATAGCGAGTCTGAATTCCATTTGCATGATTAATTACAATATTATTACCCAAGCCTTTTGCTGTTTTTTCCACCTTACTTACGACTCCATCAGCTGTGCTGAACACTTCTGTTCCGACTGCCGATATTATGTCCAACCCTGTATGTTGTCTTAGTGTTTTGTAAAATGGATTAATTTTCATCCCTTTTGATGCTCCTGTTTGAGCCAGTTTAAAATTATCGACCGGCAATATGGAAGGCAAAGAAACAGAGTCAAAATCATTATTATCAAGGGTTTGAAATATTGCTTTGAGTTGCCTATTCACGTTACTTACATTCTCTTGAGTTAAATCAAGCTGTTCTTTAGAATAATCTGCCAATTGAGCATCACTCAAAGAGGTGATAATTTCTTGGTTTGTTGTATCAACACCCATAAAAGCGTCAAAAGATGGTGGATCAGTGCTAAATATATCATTATAAATAGCCTTGTCTCGATATTCCAAATTTGTGATAACATCATCAAGTAAATTAGCTTGAGATGCCATTTTTTCAAACTCTTCCTCAAGATATTCATTCTCCAAAGAGAGTTGTTTCTGTATGTTGGTATTGATAAAAACAGCAAACATGACATACATCACTACGGCCGCCAATAGGCCAAATAAGCAATAACGCAAGATGGTATAGAATATAGATTTACCAGAGGATTTAACCTTGTCAAAAGACATTTTGTCTCTGTTGAAGAAATATTTATTCATGACTACTACCCTCTGGTTTTAGACTTTTCGACCAAGTCCATATACTCATCAGGAGTAACATCATTTGAAAAGAAATTCCAAGGGTTAACGGCCTTATTCTTATAAATTACCTCATAGTGAAGGTGTGGACCTGTAGATCTTCCTGAATTACCTAACTTGCCAACTACATCACCTCGGTGAACTCTTTGCCCTTCCACTACAGAAGCAGATAGTAAATGGCCATATCGAGTAACATAACCAAAACCATGATCAATTTCAACTACATTACCATAACCATAATAGTTATATTTAACTCTATCACCACTCCATCTCCGGTTGAATAAATTTCAGTTCCTTTTGGTCCGGCGATATCAATTCCACTATGGAATTTAATTGAGCCTTTCAAAGGGTCAGAGCGATATCCAAAAGAAGAAGACAATCTCATTTTATTGGTTGGAACAACAGGATATATTGTAGGTACACAATTAGCCATATCTCCTGCTCTTGCAGAAAGTGATTGAACATCATCAAATGACAAAGATTGTACATAAGCTTTCTTAATGAGAATATCCATTTTGTTTTCAGAAGCAATAATGAAATCAGCATTAATAAATTTGTTCAGATGGGAATACCTATCAACACCACCAAAACCTGCATTTCTCACAGACTGAGGAATTTCATCCATACCAAACACAGGTCTGTACACATAATTGTCTCTTTCTTGCAACTGACCCAATCTCACACTCTGTTCACTCATTTTGGTGTTGATTTGGTCAATTTGATCCAATAAAACTTTATTTTTCTTTTCAAGAATTGCTGTCTTAATGGTGTCTTTTTTTAGAATATTGTTGCAAACATGAAAGTATGAAAAAAAGAAAAACATACCAAGCAAAACAACGACACCCACCTTCATCCATTTTCTCAAACGAGAAGGATGATATAGGTCATAAGAGCAATTCTCTGCGTTGTATATGTACTTGATTTCTTTATTCACAATTGTACATTACTGTTTGTAATCAGCAAAGTTAAAAAATTCTGATTAAATTACTATTTTTGTGCCAAAATATATGAATATCATGACTTCAAGAGAAATAAGACAAACTTTTCTGGACTTTTTTGCTTCCAAAAAGCATACCATAGTCCCATCCGCTCCAATGGTTGTTAAAAACGACCCTACACTTATGTTTACAAATGCCGGCATGAACCAGTTCAAAGATTGGTTCCTTGGCAATGAACCTGCTAAATATCATCGTGCCGCAGACAGCCAGAAATGTCTTCGTGTCAGCGGTAAGCATAATGACCTGGAAGAAGTAGGCCACGATACATACCACCACACAATGTTTGAAATGTTAGGTAACTGGAGTTTTGGCGACTATTTTAAAAGAGAGGCGATATCTTGGGCTTGGGAATTACTCACAGAAGTCTATAAACTTGACAAAGATCGCTTGTATGCTACCATTTTTGAAGGTAGTGAATCTGATGGTGTACCTATGGACATAGAAGCTAAAGAGCAATGGCTCAAATATCTTCCGGAAAGCCACATTATCCTTGGAAACAAACATGACAATTTTTGGGAAATGGGAGACACAGGCCCTTGCGGGCCTTGCAGCGAAATCCACATTGACTTGCGTAGCAAAGAGGAAAGAGAAAAAGTGGATGGAGCTAAGATAGTTAACCAAGGTCACCACTTGGTTGTTGAAATCTGGAATCTTGTATTTATGCAGTTTAATCGCAAAGCAAATGATTCCTTAGAGCCACTGCCAGCCAAGCATGTTGATACGGGCATGGGGTTTGAACGCCTTTGCATGGCCATTCAAGGCAAACAGAGCAACTATGACACTGATGTCTTTTCAGATATGATTGAGGCTATTTCTGCCCTAAGTGGTAAAAAATATGTAGCCGAAAATGAGATTGGCATTGCTATGAGAGTTATTGCCGACCATATCAGAGCTATTAGCTTCTCTATTGCTGATGGGCAACTTCCTTCAAATGTAAAAGCAGGCTATGTTATCCGCCGCATCTTGCGTCGAGCAGTGCGATATGGCTACACTTTCCTGAATTTAAAAGAGCCTTTCCTTTGCAAATTGGTGCCAAATTTAGTTGCACAAATGGGCAATGCCTTCCCTGAGCTACAACAGCAACAGGAATTGATTATCAGAGTCATTAAAGAAGAAGAAGATGCCTTTCTTCGCACTCTAGATAAAGGTATTCGTCTTATGGACAACATTATGGCCAAGTCTGCAGGAACCAAAGTCATCAGTGGTGTGGATGCTTTTACATTATGTGATACATACGGTTTTCCTATTGACCTCAGCGAGTTGATTGCTAGAGAAAATGGATATACCATAGACCTAGATGCCTTCAATATTGAGCTTGAAAAACAAAAAGAGCGCGCAAGGAATGCAACGGCCATTGAAGCTGGTGATTGGGTTAATGTTGGAGCAGATGCCACAACTGAGTTTGTTGGCTATGATAAGCTTACAGAGACAGTGCGTATAGTCAAGTATCGTTACGTTAAAGCCAAAAATAAACAACAAATACAATTGGTGTTTGATAAAACTCCTTTCTACGGAGAAATGGGTGGTGAAGTTGGAGACACAGGTTGTATCTGCTATGGGGATGAAAAGATTGAGGTTGTAAATACAATAAAAGAAAACGGTCTTCCTATTCATTTGGTTGATCACATGCCTATTGATCCAAGCGTCAGCTTTGTCGCCAAAGTTGATGAAGAGAGAAGGGCAAATATTCAAAGTAACCACTCAGCGACTCACTTGCTTCATGCCGCTCTACGCCAAATACTTGGCAACCATGTTGAGCAAAAAGGATCATTTGTAGGTCCTGATTCATTCCGTTTTGACTTCTCACATTTTGAAAAAGTATCGAAAGACAAACTACAAGAGGTTGAACATTTGGTCAATAAAATGATTCGTGCTAATAAATCTCTTGAGGAATATAGAGATATTCCAATAGCAGATGCTCAAAAAATGGGAGCAACAGCTTTATTTGGAGAAAAATATGGAGATAAAGTACGTATAATAAAGTTCGGTGACTCTATTGAGCTCTGCGGCGGATGTCATGCTCCTGCAACTGGAAGTATTGGTTATTTTCGTATCATCAGCGAAAGTGCAGTAGCTGCCGGTATTAGACGTATCGAAGCCACTACTAGCGAAGGCGCTGAAGCAGTAATTGATAATATGGACGGAACTTTCTGCGCTATCAAAGAAATGTTCAACAACTGTCCAAATCTTTTCACCGCCGTTAAAAAATTGATTGAAGAGAATGATTCTCTCAAAAAGTCAATGGAAAAGATTCAGAAGGAACGCGCTATTAGTGTCAAAAATAGCATAAAAGCACATGCAAAAGATGTAAATGGGGTGCAATTAATGGTGCTTAATGAGTGTAGTAGCATGGATATTGCAAGGGACGTAGCATTTATGCTTCATGGAGAGATGAACTCTGCTGCCTTTGTTGCTGCTTTTGAGAGTTGCGAACAAAAGCCTTGCTTGGTTCTGATGTACAGCGATAATTTGGTTGCAAGAGGCAAGGATGCAAGTAAAGATATTCGCGAGGCATCCAAACTCATTCAAGGTGGTGGTGGCGGACAAAAGTACCTTGCCATTGCTGGCGGAAAGAATGTCGAAGGACTTCAAGCAGCTGCAGCTGCGTTAATTGAAGCAGTAAGCAAATAAAAATACATACATTGAACAAACTCGACAAATATCTGCTCAAATCATTCTTAGGACCATTAGCATTGGTGTTTTTCTTAGTGCTATTCATCCTTGTAATGCAGTTCCTGTTTACCTATATTGACGAATTGGTAGGAAAAGGCTTAAGCATGGGTGTGATCCTGGAGTTTATGGGTTGGGGTGCATGCACTGTTCTGCCGATGGTAATGCCTTTGGCTACCTTATTGGCAGCAATCATGACCATGGGTAGTTTGGGGGAATATAACGAGCTGCTTGCAGTGAAGTCGGCAGGTATTTCTTTGGGCAGAATAATGTCACCATTAATTGGAGTGGCAATGTGTATTGTTATCGGAGCCTTTTTTATCTCCAACAATTTGATTCCTGTTGCATACAAACACATATACGCCCTTAGAGACGACATCGGCCGTACAAAAGACGAGATTAGAATTCCTAACGGCATTTTTTACGATGGCATTGAAGGATACACCTTGAGAGTTGATAGTCAAGATGAAGAAACTGGCCTGCTACACAATTTGATGGTGTATGACCACAATAATAATAACGGCAATACTTCTCTAATATTGGCCGAATCAGGAAAGATTCAGATTACTGACGACAAACAATTTCTAATATTTGATATGTTTAATGGTCGTACTTATGATGAAGACAACAGAATGACCTATAGGGACACGACCCTTGAACAGAGCATAGTAAGTTTTGACTCTCAACGTATCTACATTTCTTTGGAAGACTATTCATTTTCCAGAGATGAAGATGCGGATCGTTTTAGTGACGAAGTTATGTCACTTGGTCTTTCTGACCTAAACACACAAAGGGATTCTTTGTTGGTCGTATTCAATGAAAGTTATCCAAGTATTTTTAAAAGATTTGTTTCGGAGTTAGAACTCACTTTTTATCATCAATTAGACACTTCATATAAAGAATCCAAAAATTTAGGTGTTTTTAATTATGATAAAGTCTTGAAATTAATAGATGAAGAAGGTATCGACTCCCCATCACGCTCAAGAGTATATGATGTTGCTTCTGCCAAAGCTACAGCAGCTTATACTGCATTAGAAACATATAACAGAGACAGTTATAGATATGTCAACAGAACAAGACGTATGCTTATTGAAATGTGCAGAAAATTCTCATTATCTTTGGCTTGCCTCTTGTTATTCTTTATAGGAGCCCCATTGGGAGCCATCATTAGAAAAGGAGGATTGGGCACTCCAGTCATAATCTCCATCTTGTTTTTTGTTGTATATTGGGTTGTTGATACCAGCGGCGTAAAACTGGCTCGAGAAGGAAATATGAATGAATATTTGGGAGCTTTTATTTCCACTTTGGTTCTACTCCCTATTGGCACTTTCCTTACTTGGAAATCCACTAATGATTCAGCAATTTTCGTTATGGAATCTTATAAACTATTCTTTAGTAAAATCGGCAGTGCCATAGCTGGCTTTGTAAAACGCTTATTCAATATTTTCAGAAAAAAGAAAGGTCGTATTGATATAGTCTATATGGGCACTCCAGAGTTTGCTGTAGGCCCTCTCAAGGCCCTGATAGAAAATACAAATTATCACATTGCTGCTGTGGTGACAGTTCCCGATAAGGCATCTGGTCGAAGATTGCAAATAAATGAAAGCGCGGTGAAGAAGTTTGCAGTTAAGCATGATATTCCTATTCTTCAGCCTGAAAAGCTCAAAGATCCTGAATTTATAGCCAAATTAAATTCCTTCAATCCTGATTTGTTTATTGTTGTTGCCTTTCGTATGCTTCCTAAAGAGGTTTGGAGCTTGCCAAGACTTGGAACCTTCAACCTTCATGCCTCATTGCTTCCTCAATATAGAGGAGCCGCCCCTATTAACTGGGCTATTATCAATGGAGAACGTCAGACAGGAG
>JAAZCF010000370.1 GCA_012513425.1 Bacteroidales bacterium | reverse complement strand
CTTCATTGCAGCCATAGTATTATCAACGGCAACAGGTAAATTTTTAGCTACAATAGTGCTATCTGTCACAGACAAACTGTCTTGAACAGCAATTTCCAAAGAATGTGAAGCAGCTGAGTCTAACTGCGCCAATAGAATAGAATCAACCTTATAAACCACAGTATCTCGCCAAGGGACAAAAACAATAGAGGTATCACTTGCTGACATCAAATAATTCTGGCAAGCATAGATACTATCCAAAATTGGCAGGAACTTAGCCTGAAATGTTGAATCCACTACAGGCTTTTGCAATTGCACGGCAACACTATCAATTGACGAAAGTTGTGATTCTGTGCTATCCTGAATGGCTTGTGCCTTGACTGTAAGCGAAGACACAGCCAATGTTAAAATCGTTATTATGAATGAGATATACCTCATTAATCGTTTCTAACAGACAACATGACTTTGGCTCCGGCGGCTTTCATTTCTTCCAAAGCAGCAAGATGGCCCTCTTCGGTCACATAACCAAGAGCATCTTCTATGAGCACTACATCTTTTCCTGCCTCCAATAAATCCTGACAAGTAGCTTTAATGCAGTATTCAGTAGCTATTCCACACAACAACACTTTCTTGGGTAAAACCTTGCAAAGAATTTCATCAAAAGCAGTCTCAGCATTAAAACCGGAGTACTGCTCTTCGCCGACTTTTGTACCTTTTCTAAAAATGTTTCCTGCCTGAGGGCAATTGTCCTTATCAAGCAAAGAGTAAAAAGTTGAGTGGATTTTAGCGCCTCTAGAGCCTTCTACGCAATGAGCAGGCCATAAACCACCATATTCTTTAAACGAGCAGTGGGTAGCAGGATGAGTATCAGCTACATAAAAAACCTTCAGTCTTTGGTTGTTATCTATAAAAGCTGCGGCCTTACGAGCTGCATTTTCTCCTTCAATGCAAGCCATTGAACCATCAATAAAGTCATAGAGCATATCTACTACTACAATAGCTCCCAAGTCAGTTTTAGTTACAGCTGAATTCATCAATTTCCTTAATTATGTTGTTAATAATTGTTTTCTTCATGTCATACAAATCGTTTGATATGTCCACTTTGTAATAATGAGGATTCATCAAACGCACTTGAGACGGGTTAAATGAAGCCAGATTATTCAAATAATATTGTCTGCGCTCCATTATTCCCCTCTTATCAGCAAAAATCTCGCCATTGCTCATAACAAGATGTTGTAATGGCTTTGTTTGGTAACTATTAGCCTTAAATGTAGTAATTCGTGTCTCGTCATACTCATCACGAATATTGATTTCTTCTCCTGCTAATAATTTTTTTTCAAAACTTCCACCCCTAATGCAGGTAACGTCTGCTTTGAAGGAGTCATTTTGGATGACGCGATAGGTAATCTGAAAACCAGGATTGATAAGCTTAAATTTGTCTTCAGAGCGTTTCAACACTGGCTGACCATCAATTTGAACCAATTTATAAACATTACCGAAACAAGGATTGTGTTTGCTGGTGGCAATTGCATCACCAACGCCATAAGAATCAATGGCAGCATTTTGCCTTTCAAGCTCAGTAATAATATATTCATCCAATGCATTTGTAGCAAAGACCTTACATTCATTCAATCCGGCTTCATCCAACATTTTTCTGCATTGTTGTGACAAATATGTCAAGTCACCGCTATCAAGACGAATACCATAGCTTGGTTTATAG
>JAAZCF010000369.1 GCA_012513425.1 Bacteroidales bacterium | reverse complement strand
TGTCTCTTGGTCAACGGAGTGTCGCTCCAAGTAGCTCCTGCCTGAGGAGTATCAGGAAATTCTATGCCACCATTGTCCCAATTAGGAAACCACATTTCTTCAGTAGTCATAAACATGTGCTCTTCGTTGAAAATGCCGTCATGAGCAATGAATGCGCTGAATCGTCCTTGATGAATACCTGCAAGATAATAAACTGAATAGCCGCCATAGCTAGCTCCCACTGCAGCCATTTTGCCGACATAAGGCTTGGCAAGCATCACATCAGCAGCTCTCAGGTAATCTTTCATATTTTGACCTATATAATCTCCGGAAATCTGTTCTGTCCACTCCTGGCCGAAGGCAGTAGTGCCGCGGCGATTTGGAAGAACCATAATATAACCTTGAGAAGCCATCAAACGATAGTTCCATCGGGTAGACCAGCTCTGGCTGATAGTGCCTTGAGGCCCACCTAGACATACAAGCACAGAAGGATAAACTTTTGACTTATCAAACTGAGGAGGGTAAATAATCCATGTAAGCATCTTTTTGCCATCTGTGGTTGATATCCAATGCTCTTCTATACTTGGAGTCTCAAGTTTTGCCATAATATCGTCATTTTCATGACTAATCTGATTCCAGCTGCCATCTGCCAAAGAGACAGAAACAATCTCAGATGGACGCATCATTGACTGATTGGTGGTAATGAGGCGGTCGGCAAGCACTATAGGAGTGTCAAAGTCGTACCATTCATGGTCAGGAGTAACTTTTTCCATCTCAGCACTATCAAAATTATAGCGCCAAATTTCCTGAACACCCTCGACTAAAGAAGCAAAATAGAGATATTTCTCATCAGCACTCCAAGCAGGAATAGAAGCATCGTATTTATAATTAGCAGTCAGTTCGATTTTGGCCCGAGTGTCCATATCCATCACAAATAAACGCACTTTGTCGGCTTCATAGCCGGCTCTTTCCATACTGCACCATGCCAGTTTTTTGCCGCTTGGACTAAAAACAGGCTCAGTGTCATAACCCATCATGCCTTCAGTGAGGTTTTCGGCAACTCCTGGAACTATTGAATAGAGATAAATGTCGGTGTTTGTGCTGAAAGCATAGTCTATACCTGTGAGTTTGCGGCAAGAATAAGCTACTGCACTGCCGTCAGGGCTCCAACTCAGCTGCTCTATACCACTGAAAGGCTCAGTAGGCAATTCAAAAGGCTCACCTTCCAGCAAATCAAAAGAAGACACGATTTTGTTTCCATCAAAAGAAGCCACAAAAGTGTGAGGAATTTCCTCCACGAAATGGTCCCAGTGGCGGTACATTAAATTATCAATAGTGCGAACTGAGGCTTTGTCCAAGTCAGGATAAACATCAGTAGGGATTGTATTGGCCTTGACTGTGGTGCTGTATAAAAGTTGATTGCCATCCGGAGCCAACTTGAACTCCATGATACCCTTCTCGACATCACTCACCTGAGACATTTTGTTGTTCGCAAGAGTCATTTTCTGAATCTGTCCTCCGTTGATGAATAAAATGGTGCCATCATTGAGCCAACGGCCATTTGAGCAACTTTTGGCAGAATGTGTAAGCTGCTGCTGATTGCTGCCATCGATATTCATCACGAATAATTGGCGAATACCTTTGTTTAGAGCAATATCTGTGTATGTCACTCCGTAGAGAATGCGGCTGCCATCAGGGCTGACTTGCGGGTCAGATACCTTGCCCAGCATATGCATTATTTCAGGGGTGAATTGCCCGTCTGATATTTCTATATTTGGTTTTACTATTTCACTACCTGACTCCTGAGTTGGAGTACAAGAGGCGCAACTGATGATTGCCATACTTGCTATAAATTTGGTTATTGCTTTCATAATTATTCTGCCATTGCTGATTCAACTTCTTCAACTGTTCTTGGCAGGCGTTTACTGCCCAACAAGCGCGCTCCTTTTTCTGTAATAAGCAGGTCATCTTCAATGCGTATGCCGCCGAATGTGCGATAGGCGTCCAAAGCATCAAAATTAATGAAGTCCTTACAGTGACCTTCGGCCTTCCATTGGTCAATGAGAGCCGGAATGAAATAAATTCCAGGCTCGTCAGTGATTACATGGCCAGCACGGAGCATTCTTGCCATGCGAAGAGAACCCAAACCAAGCTGTTTTGCGCGAGTCTGGTCAGGATCATAACCAACGTAATTTTCACCGAGGTCTTCCATATCATGCACATCCAAACCCATATTGTGGCCAATACCATGAGGCATGAAAAGACCTTGCACTCCTTGGGCAACAGCCTCATCCAAGTCACCTTTCACAATGCCTATATTTTTGAGGCCTTGCAACATAAGTCTGCTGATGGTAAGATGTACTTCTCTATAAGTGATACCCGGCCTTGCAATAGAGAGAGTCATATTTTCAGCTTCTGAAACTATGGTATATACATCTTTCTGCTGCTGGGTAAAACGACCGCTGCATGGCAATGTGCGGGTGTTATCTGAACAATAATGACTGGCTATTTCCACTCCGGCATCAATAACAGTGAGGCGGCCCTCAGTAAGTATCTG
This sequence comes from Bacteroidales bacterium, assembly GCA_012513425.1. GTDB lineage: Bacteria > Bacteroidota > Bacteroidia > Bacteroidales > UBA932 > Equibacterium. The sequence continues at coordinate 7,390 of JAAZCF010000369.1, read as the reverse complement.
ATGGTGAGTATGGTTGTGAAGAGTTTCTCCATTTTGCGAAAGAATGGTAGGAAAAGAAGTCATATAGCCACCGCTAACGGCCACACCCTCCATTACACCCACTAACTCTTGCTCAATCATACCGGTTTTCATAAGCTTGGTAGCAGCCATATGCATTGCATAGCCGAGATTGCAGGCTTTGTCAATTTCCATTACCTCGCAAGGCTCTTTGATGAGACGCTGAGCCACAACTGCCTTGATGAATTCCTCGCTGGCAGCCTCTTTCATTTGACCGAATGCCAACCCAAGAATGCTGTTGAGCATGATTTTATTGTGATTGCGATATGGTGGCAAGAAATGAATCTTTCGGCCCTTTGCTGCAGCGTCTCTAACCACAGACTCAAGCTTTGCCAAAGGAGCAGTCTTTGCGACACCAACTTCAGCAGCCTGGTCAGCCACAGAAGGCTGAGGCCCCATCCATATTATATCATCGATATCTACATCGTTCCCAAAAATGATTTCTTCGCCACTTTCAATATCTATAATGGCAGCAAAATCCGGTTTGTCAATACCAAAATAATAGAGCCAGTTGCTGTCTTGGCGAAAAATATAGGTGTTGTCAGGATAATTTGAAGAGGCTTCGCTATTTCCTAAAAATAAAAGAATTTCCTTATTGATAGAGCTTTTCAGCTTGCTTCGCCTTGCGACATATATTTCTTTGCTGAACATGATTTTGATAATTTAGTGAGTTGTAAAGATAATAAAATCTTAACTTTGTAGGGTTATGAAAAGACTAATATTACTTTCCGCTTTGTGTTTGTGCCTACCTGTGGCAGCACAGACTATATCTACTTCCGCGCTTGACAGCATTCAGCAAAGTTTTGTAAAAGACGATGCAACCCGCGCTATTCAGAATATTCTTACTAACGACAAAAACATCAAGACCAAGGCTCTCAATCATTCTGTTGCGCCTATGGATCATTTCTTCAAATACAAAACCTCTGTCAAGGGCATCACTGACCAACTTAGCTCAGGACGTTGTTGGATGTTTACTTCCATGAATCAATTGCGCCCACTGGCAATGCAACGCTACAATGTATCAAGCTTCGATTTTTCCCATAATTACAGCTATTTTTGGGATATGCTCGAAAAGGCCAATCTGTTTTTGGAGGATGTAATAGTAACTGCAGACCGCTCCTTTGATGACCGTGCTGTAGTAACTTATTTTAAAAATCCGGTGAGCGATGGTGGTGTGTGGAATTTATTTTGGAATATTGGCGAAAAGTATGGTGTAGTACCCGCTGAGATTATGCCCGAAACTGAGCATTCCAACAATACCAGCCAGATGCTCTCTGTTTTGAATGAAAGGCTCCGCGCCGGTGGATATGCCATACGCGAGCAATTTGCTGCAGGTAAAAAATTGGATGCTTTGCACGAATCAAAGATTGAAATCTTAAAGGATGTCTATCGCATTTTGGCGCTTTGCCTTGGTGAGCCTCCTACAGAGTTTATCTGGCGCTATATCGATGCTGCCGGCAATGTGAAGACTTTGAAAAGCACTCCTGCCGAGTTTTATAAAAGCGTCATTCCTGAAAACTACAACCCTGACACTTACGTCATGATAATGAATGACCCAACCAGGCCATATTATCAGGTTTATGAGATTGAAAATTATCGTAACAGCATTGAAGGCATCAACTGGTATTACCTCAACCTTCCAAACGACGTCATCAAGGTTGCGGCTTTGAAGTCTATCAAGGCAAATGAACCAATGTATGCTTCTTGCGATGTTGGCAAACAGAGCAACACCACAACAGGCAAGTTGGATATGAACACATATGACTACGAAAGTCTATTTGGTGTTGATATGTCAATGGACAAAAAGGCTCGCATCCTCACCCGTCAGAGCGGGTCTTCACACGCTATGCTTATCGTGTCTTGCGACACTGACGACAATGATGTTCCAGTTAAATGGGAGTTTGAAAATAGTTGGGGCGCCGCTTCAGGCAACAAAGGCTATTTATCTTTCACTGACAAATGGTTCGATGAATATTTGTTCCGCATTGTTATCAACCGCAAATTTCTGGATAGTAATTCTGTTGAAGCTCTCACAGGCCCTAAAGTCAAGCTCCCTTGCTGGGACTACATGTTCTAAATCATGGCAACTTTTATCCAAAACTCTTTCGGCCTGAAGGTTTCTGCCGGCCACTATGTGGATTATTCTTCAGCTGAAGATTTGCGCAAGGCTTTAAGGGATTCTACTCCCAAGCCATGGCTTCCTATTGGTCGAGGCAGCAACTTGTTGTTCTCTGGTGAAGTATTTCAAGGCACTGTGCTTCATTGCACAGATGACACTGTGGAAACATCATTTGGTAGTAACTATGTGCGCGTGCGGGTTGGTGCAGGCTTACGATGGGATGCTTTTGTGGAAATGTGTGTAGAGAAAGGTTGGTATGGAGCTGAAAATCTATCTCTGATTCCAGGAGATGTAGGAGCTGCTGCTGTGCAGAATATCGGTGCTTATGGTATTGAAGCCGCATCTATCATCAGCTCTGTCGAAGTCTATGATACTTTTGAGGATTGCGAAAGGGTATTTTTTGCAGACGAATGTGAGTATGCCTATCGTTCCAGCATATTTAAGCATTGCGACAAGAGGTATATTGTGCTAAAAGTTATCTTCAAGTTGTCCCTTGAGCCACACTTCTCTTTGAACTATGGAAATCTGGAATCTGCTCTTACTGGCGAACCTTCTTTGCAGGGCGTTCGCAATGCAGTAATTGCCATTCGTCGCGCCAAACTTCCCGACCCCGAACAGATTGGCAGTGCCGGCAGTTTCTTTATGAACCCTGTGGTATCTGCAGAAAAATTAGCAGAGCTCCAATCATCCTACCCAGATATTCCGCATTACCCTGCTGCTGACGGCATCTCGGTGAAATTAGCTGCCGGTTGGCTCATTGACCGCTGTGGGTGCAAATCAATGCGCAAAGGCGATGCTGCAGTATATGAAAAGCAAGCCTTGGTCCTTGTAAATCAAGGAAATGCCACGGCCTCCGACATTTTGGCTCTCGCCGATTTTATTATCAACTCCGTCAAAGACCGTTTTGGCCTTACTCTTCGCATGGAAGTAGAAGTGGTATAGTGATTTAATAAGTAACAAAAAGCGACTGGAAGTTTGTTCACTTCCAGTCGCTTTTTTTAAAGTAATACGCTGTATTAGAATTGTTTTTCTATTACAAGTACACCAGCAGAATAAGGCTCAATGCTCATCTTCACGCTATTGGCACTTGGAGTCACTGTCATGAACTTCTTCTCAACAGCATTTTTATTCTCCATAGAGTTTGCAACCATCAAATCACCAGGAGCAAAATATGTGTATGAAGCACTATTTATGCCCTTCCAATCGCCATTGACTGTCAGCTCGCGAGCATTCTCTGTAGCATTGACAATCTTCACAATCACATTTTTGCCATTTTCAGACATAGTGACACTCAAGCTCAAATCACCGGTTTCTCCAGTATAAGCCAAGCGATATTTTGAATAATTGTCATGCCAAAGCTCAGTAACTTGTGCATTTGGAGCTTTGAAATAATCTTTATAGTCAAAGTTGATGAAAGCATTGTTCCAATCTGGCATATCAATACGACGCATAAACAAAGCAGCTGCTCCAAGTTCAACAACAGGAGTATTTTCTACCATATTTAGGAAACCACCTGCAAAAAGACCTGTGCGCCAATCAATGCTCTGAAGATTCCACTCAGAAATGAAAAGCTTAATATTTGGATTTGGACATGCAGCAATCATTTCTGCATATTTGTTGTAGTTCTGACGCAGACGCTCAGGGCCTGTAGCATAACCACCTTGCTGCTCATAATGATGAAGACTCATATAGTCGAAATATTCACCTGAGCGCATCAAGAAATCTTTGTCCTCTTGGAAACCACCGCAGGCAATGATTTTGATGTCTGGGTCAACAGCACGCATTGCAGCAGAAAAGTCGCGGACGCACTTCTCGTAACGTTCGATACCCATCTCCCACATCTCATTGTCAATCTCCCAATATTTAACATTGTAAGGTGCCGGATGCCCATTAGCTGCACGAATACTGCCCCATTTTCCGGTAGCAGGTTCATTGCAATATGCAACCCACTCAGCAGCTTCTCTTACCAAACGATCATACTCACTTGCAGGCTCTTCAAAACCAACACTTACAACAATGATAGGCTCACTTTCAATCTCTGCGCAATAACGAAGGAATTCGTCAGTACCAAACGCATTTTGATCATAGTCCATCCATTGCCAGTGATCCCAGCGCTCGCGCTGATCTTGAGGGCCGATACCCCATTTCCAATTGTACTGAGCTGCATAACCGCCACCTGGCCAACGAAGGCAAGTAGGATGTAACTCCTTCACTGCTTGGAGAAGATCAGGACGGAAGCCACCCATATCAATACCGGTCTGTGTCGTCAGTGAAGCCTGATCAACCTGAAGTTCACCACCTTCAACAACAATTGTGAAGTCAGCTGGACCATTGTAAGAGCCACCCTCAAGTACAAACTCATATTTCTTCCAATCTGAAGAAGGATTGCCAAGAGCCTGCTTTGCAATCACTTGCTGACCATGTCTCAAAGACACTGATAGATTGGCCTTGCCATCACCTTTTGCATATATACTGCCGACATATTTTTCACCGGCAATCACATTCACTTGATTTTGCGATTCATAGATACCTTTTGGATCTAAATACTCTTTTGGATAACGTGGGGAAAGTCCTGCTTCTCCTGAAATGGCTTTGATTTTCTGTGAATAGCTGCCGTTGATTGCATCACCTTTCACAAGTTCAAAAGCGCCGTCGCCAAAAGACTGCCATTGTTGAGCAATAGCAGGAGTCTTTACATCCGCAGGAATGTCATTGAAATATACTTCTTTGCCATTGAGGGATGTGACTTTGATGTTGCGATAGTGGGCTTGAGTGTAGTTTACCCAAAATGTAATGTCATTAGTATCCACATCGTCAAGCTTGGCAGAAAACACCTGTTTGTCATCCCAATATGCTTTTACATTCTTGCCACTGCAGCGAATGCGCAGGTTGTGCCACTCTTGGTTATCATTAATTTGAGCAGCCGTGGCAGCCTTGATAACTATAGGATTGAGGGCCTTAACTACTCTGGTGCGGGTGCCCATTGTCACTTCACTTTCTTGAATTTTGGAAATAGAGAAGTTTGGCTGAGTCGATTGAATCTGTGCTTTTGCCAAAGCCTCAGCATCACTGGCTGCTTTCATTTGAGACTCTGTTTGAGCAGGAGTAAATCTGGCTGCTTCTTTCAGAGGATCATGAATTCTGAAGAAATAAGGCTCGCCGTTAGCTTGGTTTTTAAAGGCAATGCGAATATCCATCAAACCACCGCTCCAAGAGCGACGTGCCAATTTATACGATCTCCAGTTGATATCCATTGACAACTCATAGTCGCCGGTGCTGAGAGAAGTAACAGAGATAGGCTGCTCGTAGCGGTGTGGCGAGTGAAGCACATTGTCATCGTCAGCATACCAGCCATCAAAATAGCCATCGCGAGGGCTGATGCCTGGAAATTGCTCTGGTTCAAAAGAGCGTTCGAAAATAAGTTCTTGCCAAGCACCATTGTTAGGAGCGAAATAGATGTGCTCAAACAATTGACCGTAAATTTTCTCATCAATCAACCCTGATGCTTGCTTTGAAGATACATTGATAGAAGCATTTTGCGCAAGGAGAATTGAACCTCCCATTGCAAATGCAGCTACTAGTGTTAATAGTTTTTTCATCGATATATGTATTATTTTATTCGTTTACTTTTATTCTAAGGATAGTGAATGAATTCGGCTCAAATGTCATATTGAATTTCTTACCAAATTTAGCAAATTCACTTTCAATAGGATGAATTGCATTAGGACTTTCGAAATCATTCTCGTCAAGAAGCAAGTCTGAGGTAAGTGTGATAACCTTACCAATAGATTCAACAGAACCAACGTTATTCAGATTGATTGAAGTGCTGAAAGGTTCTGAAATAGCATTTACTACTTTAATAATTATTTCGCTGCTTTCTCTGTCATATCCGGCTAAAGCATAGCGCTTTTGTAAAGGTTTGTACTGTGCAGAGCCAATCTCATTGCCATCAATAAAGAAGCTGATGGTTGAGCCATCTACAGCCAGCTTAACATCGTGCCATTCATCCAAAGACAACTCAATGCCTTCACCAATAGTACCGAGTGCAATAGAGGTGTTGCCTTCAACCATTGCCAAAGCAACCGAATATTTTGGTGTGCTACCAACGGCTGAAGTCGGAGTGCTTCCTGGCCTGAAACGAGGAGCACTGATGTTTACAGCAAGATAATTTCTATCGTCTTTAACGCCAAAGCGCATACCAAAATTGCCGATAGAGTTTTCAAATTTAACCTTTGTAGCAACGTCAAAGTTGCCTGAAACTTCAGTAGATGAAGTGATCCATCCACCTGATGAAAGTCTTGGAGGTGAATTTTTATTAGTACCAGGAATGTAAAGATTTGGCTCTACGAGGTAGTTAAGGTCTTTGAATTCACCATTGGTGTAACCTTCGTCTGTTTTGGTCCAAGAGCCTTGCTCAACCCAGCTGCCAGAAACAGGCTGCCCATTAACTGCAAAGTCTTTCATTTCCACTTTAGACCCTTGAGCGTTCACTGTGGCAGAAAAACCTACCTTACCGCTGATCGCAGGAATGGTATTATCCATAACCAACTCTGTTCCCAACACAACATCAGGGCGATTGTTGCTGAACATGTATTGTACATGATATGATGTGCGAGGTACAACCACATTGTTTTTGAAACGAATGAGGTTTGTAGGCCACATTTGGAAATCGGTATTTTCTAGGATAGGTGCATAAGATGCAATTTTCACAAGGTCTGAATTCTTTTCAATACCAAGCATAAATGCTGCTTCAGCCAAAGCACCTTCAAGAGTGCCAGGACCAACGCCGCTGTTGACTGCATATTCTCCCACATACACATCATAAAGCCCACGAGGAGCATCATCAAAGATATTGACAGTATTAAAGAAGTTTTCTGAGCGCACATAATAGTGTGGGTCAATCATTTCTACACTGCCTTCATCGTATGATTCTGGTACAGGAGTAAGCCTGTCGTGGGTGCTGATATACTTAATTTGTGGATAAGCTTCTTTGAGACGTTTGTAGATATAGCTATAGTGTTTTGCATAGGTATCGCCTGAGTTTTCATTTCCAATCTCAATATATTTCAAATGGAATGGCTCTGGATGGCCGTTCTTTGCTCTTTCTGCTCCCCATTTAGTGCTAACATCTCCAATAGCATATTCGATGGCATCCAAATGGTCTTGAATAAGATCATCCATCTCATCCAGTTCAAAATAATCACCATTACGTAC
>JAAZCF010000368.1 GCA_012513425.1 Bacteroidales bacterium | reverse complement strand
GCTATATAGTTGGTTCTGTGGTGTCTTTGGCGGCTGCTGTTAGTTTCGAGGCTTATAGTATCAAAAGGAAGAGGATGACACTACAAGCCAGATAATTGATATTTTAGGTTTATTACATAAAAAAGGTGACCATCTTGGCCACCTTTTTAATAAGTATGTGTTAGAGATTATTCTGAGCAATTGCATGAGCCTTCGCCGCAGCCTTCGCCGCAGCCTTCGCCACAGCCTTCGCCGCAATCTCCACTGCAAGAGCCGCCGCATTGGCAACCGCCTTGTTTACGCTCACCAAAGAGACCATCACGTAGCTCTTCTTCAGTAGCATCGCGAACTAACTCAACTTTTCCGCTGAAATATAAATCTTTGCCGGCCATTGGGTGGTTGAAGTCCATTTTTACAGTATCAGCATCAACAGCTAATATAGTGCCTTGAAGCACGCCACCATCAGCATTCATCATAGGAAGAGTACGACCGACCTGCACCATTGACTCTTGGAACTCACCGTCAATTTCAAAAATATTCTTTGGCAAATCAACAACATTGGCCGGATTGACCTCTCCATAGCCCTCAGCTGCAGGAAGCATAAATTCGAAGATTTCTCCAATCTCTTTTTTGGCTATGTTTTCTTCAAACTTAGGAAGAAGATAGCCAAGGCCAAAAATGAATTGAAGTGGTTTTTCGGCAGTGGCTTTGTCAGCGATTTGGCCGTCAATTGTAAGTTGATATGAAAGATGAACTACTTTGTTATCTGCAATTTTCATTATCGTTTGTTTTAATTATTAAGTCGCAAATATATATATTTGCATCTATGCAGACAAATTTAGCTCAAAATGCAGTTCAGATGTGCCTTGATGCAGGGGCCGGTGATGCTAGGATATGTGTTAGTTCATGTGAGCAAAATGCCCTAAGCCTCTATAATCGTGATGTTGACAAGATTCACCATGCGTTGGATCAATCTTTGTCTTTACAACTATATGTTGATGGTCGCTATGGCACGTTTTCTACTAATATGCTTGAAGAAAATCAGTTGCGCAGCTTCATATTCGAGGCTGTGGCTCTTACTCGTCTTTTAGAGGCAGACGAGTGCCGTCATCTTCCAGGGGCTGATATTTGTTATAAAGGCGGCGGCCCAGATTTGATGCAGCTGGATCCAGAGGCTTCTGCTGTGGACACTCTTGCAGCTAAAACACTATGCAACACTATGGCAGATTGCCTGAGCCCTCTTGTAGATAAAGGCCCCCTTCAACTGTTTGAGCTGAATTTTGGCAGTTCATTGGAACAAGAGACTATGGCAGATAGTGCAGGCTTTCTGGCTTGTAGCAAGGCGTCTTTTTTCTCAATGTCAGCATCATGCTCATTTTTGGATGTTGATGGAGCACGACCACAGAGTTGGTGGGTTGATGCAGGAGTGAACTTTGCTTTTCTTGATGCCCGTAAATGTGCTATGACAGCTTATGAAAGAGGATTGTCGAGCTTGGGCGGTAAGCAAATCTCTGCCGGAAATTACAATGTCATATTGGAAAATAGTGTGGCTTCTAAGTTTGTGATGGCAATAATGTCTTCCCTTAGTGGCAATTCACTTCAGCAAAACAATTCTTTTTTACTGAATAGTCTCGGTAAAAAAATGTTCAGTTCCAAACTTACAATTATTGATAATCCTCACAAGCAGGGATGCTTTAGTGCCAGACTTTACGATAGTGAAGGAATAGCCACACGTTATGCAGAAATAGTTGAAAATGGAGTTGTCAAACAATATTTCTTGAACAGTTATTGCGCAGATAAAATGGGGATGCAACCCACTATTGATACTGCGTCAGTGATAGAAATGTTACCATGCGGCTTCACTCAGAGCTGTCCAAGTGAGGTTTTTGGTGTTGATGAGCAGATGCTGGCTCTTGGAAAGGGTGTGCTTATTACCGGATTCAACGGAGGAAATTACAATCCACTGACCGGTGATTTCTCATATGGTTTCGAAGGTTTCTGGTTTGAAAATGGCAGTAAATCGTATCCTATCAGAGAGATGAATATATCAGGGAACTACATTGATGTTTGGAACAAACTTATCGCTGTCGGTAATGATTCTTTGACTTTCTTTGCCAATCGCATTCCAAGCCTTTCTTTTGAAAACCTTTCTATCGCATAAGTTTATTAGTTCAGGTCTGGTTTTCACCACGCTTTATGCATGGGTATCCTTGTATTAGATATTAGGGCCAATTTACGAAAGAATAGGAATATTCAAACATTATACATATCTTTGCGGCCAATAGACATTAAGTTTATATTGAACTCTTATTTGTAAGACTGTTTCCGATTTCTTTTTTCGGTTAAATTTATCTAAAACAAGACATCATTATTTGCTTTTGTGTTAGAAAAAAAACAGTCGCGTGTTTGCGTTCATATGGCATACCGACGTGACGCAAATATATATAAAATTGAAATCCAGCTGCAAATTATTCATCTATAGTCTCTTGTTCATGCAAAGGCATGCTTTTAATGCACATCTTCTTTTCAAAGTAAGTGATGGGCATACAAAATTAAAAGTCCATATCTGTGAATAATTAATTAACAAATCATTTATGACATTTAAAGAATTACAACTTTCAGAGTCCGTTTTAAGGGCTTTAATAGAAAAACAATATTCGACACCTACTCCTATTCAAGTTAAGGCTATACCTATAGCATTAAAAGGGAGTGACTTAGTTGGGATTGCACAAACAGGAACAGGCAAAACTGCTGCCTTTGCAATACCTATCATTGAACATCTAAAACAGGAACATTACGCCAAAGATTCTAAAAGAGAAATCAAAGCACTCATACTGACTCCTACCCGTGAGCTAGCCATACAAATTAGTGAGACATTCACCGATTACGGAAAATACACTGGTCTGAAACATACGGTAATATTTGGCGGTGTAAATCAAAATCCACAAGTAAGAACCTTAAATCAGGGAGTAGACATTTTAATTGCAACTCCAGGGCGATTGCTAGATTTGATATCTCAAAAGGTTATATCTCTTAGTCACATCACTCACTTCGTTCTTGACGAAGCCGATCGGATGCTTGACATGGGATTCATTCACGACATAAGACGACTTCTGCCGATGTTACCAACAAAGAGACAGACGATGCTCTTTTCGGCTACAATGCCAAATGAGATAGTTGATATCACCAGGACAATTCTTTATAAACCTGAGAGGGTTGAAGTTGCCCCTGTGGCATCGGTTGTTGATACTATTGAACAAAATCTCTTCTTTGTAGAGAAGCCTCAAAAGATTGAGTTATTGATATCTGTTTTGGGAGAACAAAGAGGCAAAACGACTCTTATTTTTTCTCGCACAAAACATGGTGCCGACAAGATAGCGCGTACACTCATTAATAGAAAAATACAATGCGAAGCAATACATGGAAATAAATCCCAAAATGCTCGTCAGACAGCTCTTGAAAACATAAAGAATGGCAAATCACACATAATTGTTGCCACAGATATTGCTGCACGAGGCATTGATATTCAAAACCTGGGTGTTGTGATAAACTATGATATGCCAGATGTAGCTGAGACGTATGTGCATCGTATCGGGCGTACAGGACGTGCCGGAAATAGTGGAGTAGCATTCACATTCTGCACAAAAGAAGAACATATTATGGTGAGAAATATACAAAAATTAACACATAAGAGATTAAATACGGTATTAATACCGGCGTAAATAATAATGAATGGCAAATCGAATAACTACAGGTAAACGTGACCGCGAGAAGCTCAAGGAGCAAAAACGTAAAGAGAAATTACAAAAAAAAGAAGAGCGCAAAATTGGTGGAAAATCTTCATTTGAAGATATGATAGCCTATACGGATGAGAATGGGCAACTACATTCAACACCACCGGAAAAAAGCAACACGGTAATAGACGTTGCCAACATTTTAATATCAACACCTAAGCAAGAAGATGTGGAAATAGAACCATTTAAAGGTCGTGTTGAATTTTTTAATGACCAAAAAGGGTATGGATTTATTAAGGACTTATCAAGCACCGATAAATACTTTTTCCACATATCATCAGCCCCAGAGATGATAAAAGAAGGGGATAATGTAACATTTGAAATTGAACGAGGTACACGAGGAATAAACGCTGTACGAATATCAATAATTAATTAACAATAAAAAGAAGAAAACAAGATGAACATTTATGTTTCACACCTTAGCTGGGGTACAACCAGTGAAAAACTACAAGATTTATTTGCTCAGTACGGAGAAGTAGATTCTGCAAACGTAATAACCGATAAGATGACAGGTCGCTCAAGAGGCTTCGGTTTTGTTGAGATGCCAAACGATAGCGAAGCTCAAGCTGCTATCGAAGCCCTTAACGAGACTAATTTCGAAGGTCAGACTATCAATGTGAATGTTGCACGCCCTAAAGAAGATCATTCTAGCGACAGAGGTCGTGGTGGTTTTGGTGGCGGCAACCGAGGCGGATATGACAGGAATAGGTATTAATAATACCATCTCTTAATTAAACGGGGGCGACTAATAAGGTCGCCTTCTTTGTTATAGGGGCTGAATAGAAGTTCGAGAACAAGGCTTGCGAGATTGAATATGAGGGAGTTACCTTTCGGTAATGACGGATTATTCAATGAGCGTAACGCAGTTATCGGACTTATTTGGTCAGCCACGTTTTTTTTGTAGCTGCTCAAGTGTTTGGTTATCGCAGGTTGAAGATGTAAGTGATGGTGCCCTGTTGGCTGATGGGAGCGTTGCGTGAGATATTAAATTTGGCGCGAAGTGCAGCTTTCTCAGCAGCTTTGAACAGACTTTGGTCTGTGACTGTGGTGCCTGTGTCGCCGGCAATCGCTGAGGTGACATTACCCTCTTGATCGACCTGAATGCGAACGACAACTTTTCCTGACTTTTGAACATCATAAGAAGGTAATGGGAGAGAGCCCATGATGCTGCGACCAGCAAGCTTTGCTGAAGGTTGACCCTCAGTATTTCCGGAGCGAGTGTTGCCTTGTGAATGCCCTGCGGCCAAAGCATTGCTCACTTTGTCGGCCACAAGTGGAGCAAGAGTGTCGTTTTCTCCATCGTCAGCTGCAGAAAACAGTGCGCGCTTGTTAATCTCTACGGGGCGCACAGGTTCAGGCACTTCCACATCACCCTCAGTACCTACTG
>JAAZCF010000367.1 GCA_012513425.1 Bacteroidales bacterium | reverse complement strand
TACCATTATTGATAAGCACCACCTCATCGCTGTCAGCGCAATCACAATCAGCGAATACCTGAGAAGTACTCTCAGCCTTCGATGATGCCCGGAAAGGATATACTCTTGAAGGAGAGTTCTTCAATTTTAGAGATGTTATTTCGGCCGAATATCCGTTACTTAGCTGTTTATCCACAGATATGGTAACCTTCGAGGCGAGGTTATATACGGTGAGAGGATATAAAGACACATCTTCGCTTACGTTGATTGTTGTCTTACCGGCAAGTGGGAGGTATCCGTCACGTAAAATATCTTGATAGCTGAGTATGTCATAGTAGTAGTCCTTAATGAGGGCTTGAGAGGCCGAAGAAGCATTGGGCATAATACCTGTCTTGTCGCCCATATTGACCAACAAATAAAGATCATAAGTACGACCAACAACGAAACCGCCAATATTGGAGAAACGTCCATCGCTGCTATATACACATTGAAAGAAGTCGCCGCTTTCATCAAAGACGAAGAGGGTGGCATCATCCACAAGACCATCAACTGTAAGACTTTTACTTAAGGACTTCGTCTGTGGCACACTCGTTATATCGAAAGAGAGCTTAATTGACCTACCCGAAATGACGGATGGTGGGACGAGTGAGTCCTGACAAGATGCCGTCAATATGACCATTACAGCACCAAGGGCTATATTTTTAACAAATGGAATCATAAATTTTCACTAATATAATAAGTTCTATCTAGCCATTGATGTCCTAAATCTCAATCGTCACGCGAATGCTTATAGTGTATCGTTGTATAAGCGAAATAGTTGAGTAAACTGAGATACATTATGACAAAGAATTCCCATTTTCTTTCATTTCCCACCAAGACTTAGGTATTATAATCTTCGTCATGCCGGCTCTAGTTTCTAGTTGTACATCATAGAGCCGTCTGTCTAGTTGATAATTTAGTCCAGACGAATGTAGGTGAGATCTTTTTGTGATAAAAGGATATAAAGAAAGAGATGATGAACATATATCATGCTTCATCACTCTCCCCTAAAAAATTAAGATAAACCTTCTAGTATTCTACTTCACCAAGGTCAATAGTAGTCCAGTCAGCAACTTCGTTGCTGGTAGTAAAAGAGTTGAAAGCAGGATTTGCATCTTCGCTGTCGGCGCCAAAGTTGGTGATCTTCATGCTTATCTCATAGATATAGTTTGATGATATTCCATAAGCATCATTATCACCAGTAGTATCATGTTGTTGACAGTTGATGTCGAAACCCCAATACTGTGTCTTGCCGTTTAGTGTTCCTTTAACTATTAGACGTACAGGAGAATCAGTTGCACCAGGTGCTTGTGTGAAATTCTTCTGATAGCAATGGAACCACATTTCGTTTAATTTATGTTTATCAGCAACAGAAGCCTCAGTATTTTTTAGTGCTTCAGGAATAAGAGCTGAAGCAAATGAGTATGACTGGCCGTTTTGTTCATCTAAACCATTATTAGCGAACTTTGTACCATCAGCATTCATGCCCATAGCCATCGTTGTAGGAGCATTCTTGATGTAAATCTCCATATCGGTGATAGCCTTATTTTTAAGAGCTGGATTTTCTTTGAAGTCCACTGAAATCTCTTTCACCTTGATACGGGAAACCATACGACTAAGAGTTACATCTGCAGATGTTTCTGCTTTAGAAGCAGATACTATTTGTTGGCCTACCATGGTGAATGCCTCGTAGCTTTCTTGTGCAAGAAAAGCTAATTCAGTTTCTAAGGCTGCCTTTGTCTGTGGTGCATTTGAAAAAGAATGATTAGCGACTACATATACAGAAACAGAAGCATATTGCTTCACGGTAAGAGATGTTGATTTATCATTGCCATTGATGCCTTCAGCACCAGCTACAAGAACCTTATTAGCATCACCTTCATCAAAAACAAAGACACTCCAAGAATCGATTCTGGCGTCATTTTCACGAGTATTACTATTGGGATTACTATTTGAATCCCCTTTTACTACTC
>JAAZCF010000366.1 GCA_012513425.1 Bacteroidales bacterium | reverse complement strand
GTATAAAGCTCAGCGCGACGCTCATCTTTGATTGCTTGCATTGTAAGAGCTGGAAGTGGGGCCAATTCATCTCTTTGGCGTACTTCATTCAGGGCTGCAAGACCTTTGCCATTTGCGTCACCATCATTGAGAAAACGAGCTTCTGCATAGAGAAGGAGAGCTTCAGCATAACGCAAGTAAACACGATTAGCTTTTGAGTATTTCCAAAAACCGGTTACATTATAGAAATCATCATTATGAGCAGCACCACGGACGCGCATCCAACCTTCGTTATGAGGAATTGACTTAAGAAGCACTTTGTTATAAGGAGTTCCGGTAAGATCAGCAATCTGTTTGAAGTTCATAATCGTTGATCTGAAACGTTTTGTTTCTGTGCTTCCTTCATAATTCTCAAGGAATTGAGCGAAGTCTTTTGATGGGTGGTTCCAGAACCAACCTTTACCATACATATAGTCTGGCATTTTGATAGATGTGTTGTCCCAGCCGAAGTAAGTTTCGCGAAGGTCACTTTGAGAACCACCGGGATAGTTGTCGTTATCAGCCGCACTGCGTTCGAACATATATTCCATACAGAAGTCAGCATTTGGTCTTTCGAGAATATCCATATTGTCGATAAGTCCATAAAGATTAGAACTTACTACTTGTTCCAGATATTTGTCTGCTTTATCAATGTATGAGTTGTCTTTAAATCTTGTAGCATACCAAAGAGCAGCTTTTCCAGCATAAGCGTATATAGCATGTTTAGAGATACGTGCACCAAATGCTTTTTGTTGACCTTTTCCACTGATTGCAGGAATAACTGCAGCAGCTTCGTCGAATTGTTGAAGAATCCAATCGATATGGTCTTTTGGAGGAACCTGTGAAGGATCAGCATTAGCCATGTAACGTTCTTCATTTGTTGTGACAAGGTGGGTTACAAATGGCGGATTACCAAACCAACGGCATAGTTCAAACATAGCAAGACCGCGACAGAATTTTGCTTCAGCCTTAACTCTGTTAATTGTTTCGTCGCTTGATTCAGGAATCTTTTCAAGAATCATATTTGAGTAATAAATGATAGTGTAGCTAGCGCTGAACACTGTATTGATACTTGAAGGAGTTGTTGGAGTCATTGTAAATGTATCTCCAATTTGGAATTCATTGGCACCGAATGGGTTACCAGCATGATTATCATCACTGATGATGTTAAGCCACATGGCAACTCCTACATCTTGATAGCGGAAGATTTGTCTGTAAACTGATGCAATCAGCTTCTCAGCATCGTTTGGAGTCGCATTTTTATAATATTCCTCTGTGTCGTAAACATTTTTTTGAGGAATAGTCAAACTGTCTTGACATGAGGTAGCAAATAGCCCCAATATCATAGCTATAATTAAAATACTCTTTTTCATATTATTCAATATTAGGGATTTCATTAAAATGATAAGTTAACACCGAATACAACTTTCTTAGATATAGGGTATGAACCGAAGTCAATAGCCATACTATTGATGCTGCTGCCGTATGCACTTGTTTCCGGATCGAGACCAGGATATTTAGTAAATACAAACCAGTCATCAAGAGATACATAAGCTCTCAGTTGTGACATCTGAATTTTCTTGAGGATAGAGTTAGGAAGATTGTATCCCAACTGGATTTGTTTAATCTTGAAGAATGAAGCATCAAAGATCATAGCATCTGAAGCTATGTAAAATGTGTCAAGTTTGGTTGGCTTAGGAAAGATGTAATCAGTTTTGCCTGGAGCCCAGCTATTATCCCACAAATATTTGAGGGTATTAGCTTCACGATAATCACCTCTTTGCAAGCAGAAGAGTCTGTCTACACCAGCAACACCTGTACCATAGATAGTAAGGTCAAATCCTTTGTAACCAAATGTTAGCGTACCACCATATGTAAAATCAGGAATACCTTTACCTGTCATCATACGGTCATCTTGAGTAATAACACCATCATTAGTGAAATCTTTGTAAGTAGCTTCCCCTGTTGCAGGATCAATTCCATCCATTACATAAGTTCTGAGATACCAAAGTGGGTAACCTTCTTCGAAATATGTAACATAGTCTGATTGCCATACTCTTGCACCTTGAACGCGGTCTTTGGAAGTACCTTCCAAAACAACGTTTTTAAGAGTGGCACCATTGACGCTAACCCCATAGTTGAAATCACCAATTGTATTTTTCCATGATAATTCTGCTTCCAAACCGGTATTTTGTACCAAACCTGCATTTACATATACACTGCTGGCACCTGTGTGACCAGGGGCTGTTGTAGAAGTGATGAGGTCATGAGTTCTCTTGTCATACCAATCTAATCCGATTGAAAGACGATCCTTGAACATACGAGCTTCAAGACCGACATCAATCTGGTGTGAAGTTTCCCAACTAAGGTTAGGGTTAGCGAGACGAGTAGAAGGGGTTGCACCATCGTGCCATGTAGACATATCATCACAGAAGTTGATACCACTTCTTGTACTGAGTGACATGGTTGTTGCATATTGGTAAGAACCCACTGAGTTTACGTTACCATTGATACCCCATGAAGAACGGAGTCTTAGGTTTGAGAGAATATTTTTGTCAATTCCGCTCATGAAACTTTCATTGCTGATATTCCAACCTGCTGACACTGATGGGACGTAACCCCAACTATTTGCAGGGTCAAGTTTAGAAGTATCATAAGCATCTGCACGGAAACTAACTTGCAAGTTGTATCTGCGGTCATAAGCCCAATTGAGACGACCATAGTAACTCATGTTTGCGCTGTTACTTGGTTGGCCGCTGAGGGTCATCTGAGAGTTGTTCTTAGCCTGAGACAACCATCTAAAGTTAGGGGCTGTATCATTAAGCTCTGTAGCACTACCGCTGATATTATTAGAGAAACTGCTTTCGTATGACATACCTGCCATAGCAGTGAAATTATTCTTCCCGATATCAAAGACGTAGTTTGCGAAGTTTTCCCATTGATAGTAGAGATTATTGCTGATTGAACCGCTAATACCTAGGTCATTATTTACAAGAGGAGTGATATAATACTCGTAGTTGAAAGTCTGAGAATTGCTGTAACCAGAACGATAACCAAGACGAGAAGTAATTGTAAGACCTTTTATAGGAGTGAAGTATGCATAAGCAGTACCTCTGATATTGAAACCATCACTCCCTGAATCAGCACGGTCTCTCATAAATATAGGGTGATAAATAAGAGAGTTGCTACTGAAAACTGAAATACCATAAATGTCACCATTTTCATCTCTCATTAGTGGATAACCCATATCAAGAATATCTTGAACGCGTTGTGGAACATTTCCATTCTTATAGGTCCAAGGAGTGATAGGGTCAAGCATCATGATTGAACCAAGCATACTTGTACCAGCTCCTGCACTTTCAGATACACTCTTTGTCTGGCTCTTTTCAATAGATGTGTTAACACCAACTGTCATCCAGTCTTTTACTTTATATTCAGCATTAATTTGGCCAGTAAGTCTCTTCTGGATATCTTTATTACCAACTACGATACCATCGTTGTCAAGATAAGATAAAGAAACATAAATGTTTCCGCGATCGTTTCCGCCCTGAAAACCAACAGTGTGGCGTTGCATCAAACCATTTTCGAATGTCAAAGCTGGCCAATCAGTATCGGTAACACCATCATAAGCCATTGATTCAGCAGTAGCCGTTTCATCAAGAGTATGCTGATATTCGATGTACTCTTTTGAACTTAGCAAATCTGGAAGGTGAGTAATAGCTTGTGTAGTGTACTGATAGTTGTAGAATATTTTACCAGAGCCTTTTGATTTTGAACCACTTTTTGTCGGGATGAGGATAACACCATTACCTGCTTCAATACCATAGATAGCGGCAGAAGCGGCATCTTTGAGAATTTCCATGGACTCAATGT
>JAAZCF010000365.1 GCA_012513425.1 Bacteroidales bacterium | reverse complement strand
GGCACAAGTGGTCTTTCTATAGGTCATGTGTCTCCTGAGGCTGCTAGTCAAGGTGAAATTGCATTAATTGAAAATGGCGATATTATTGATATTGACATACCTGCAAGAAAAATAGAAGTAGAGCTTAGCGATGAGCAGTTGGCTCAGCGAAAAGCAAATATGACAGAATATAAACCAAAGCACAGAGACCGCAAGGTTAGCAAAGCTTTGCAAGCATATGCGATGCTGGCAGGCTCTGCAGATAAAGGCGGCATAAGAATCATTTAATACATCCTTCCTATGCAAAGTTGTAAAATATCAGGCGCTGAGGCGCTTATCAAATCAATTCTTGAAGAAAATGTCAAGACCGTGTTTGGCTATCCAGGTGGCACAATCATTCCTCTTTATAATGTCCTTTATGACTATAAAGACAAGCTTCGCCACATTCTTGTAAGGCACGAGCAAGGAGCAGTACATGCTGCAGAAGGCTTTGCCAGAGCAACCGGTCAAGTTGGAGTGTGTATGGCGACTTCAGGTCCCGGAGCTACCAATTTTGTGACAGGCATCGCTGATGCAATGATGGATTCGACTCCAATTGTTTGCATAACCGCCCAGGTTAACGTATGCAATATGGGTACAAATTTCTTCCAAGAGGCTGATATGATTGGCATTACTTCGCCAATTACTAAGTGGAACTACCAGATAACAAAGGCTTCTGAGATAGCAACAATTATTCCTCAAGCCTTCTATATTGCCAAAAGTGGTCGTCCAGGCCCTGTTCTTATCAGCGTTACCAAAAATGCGCAAATAGAAATGACGGACTTCGTGTATGATAGACAGGCAGCTTTGGACAAGATGGTAAGAGTAGTGCGTCCGGATAAAACTAAAGAAAATGAAAGTCGCATTGCTGAGGCTATTGAGCTGCTAAACAATGCCAAAAAGCCTTTAATTATTGCCGGCCAAGGTGTAATTATCTCAGGAGCAGAGCAAATTTTGGCTAAATGTGCAAGCAAAGGCCAGATTCCTGTGGCTTGTACTTTGTTGGGTCGTAGTGCAATGAATTTTCATGACCGTTATTACATTGGTATGGTTGGCATGCATGGCAATATTTCAGCCAATAATATGACTCAGCAATCAGATGTGATTTTGGCAGTTGGCATGCGTTTTTCCGATCGTGTCACTGGCAACACTAAAGGCTTTGCACCTAACGCAAAAATTATTCACATTGATATAGACAAAACCGAATTCAACAAGAATATTATTGTTGATGTGAAGCTACATGGCGATGCCAAAATAATGCTGGAGAAGATTTGTGAAGGTTTGGAATCGCGCGATAGAGAAGAATGGCGTCAGTTCGGTTATAAAAAATACGATTATGAGAAAGAGGTAGTGATTGACCCTAAACTCAATAGTCCCATATTGAATATGGCTCAAGTAATTGATGCAATTAATAGTCACTATGTTGAGCCTATGTGTGAAACACAAGAAAATTATGGCAAGGATGTGGTTCTTATTACAGACGTTGGTCAGAATCAAATGTTTGCAGCACGCTATCTCAACCTCACTATGAAAACAGGTTGGGTCACATCAGGCGGATTGGGCACTATGGGTTTCGCTCTTCCTGCAGGCATCGGAGC
>JAAZCF010000364.1 GCA_012513425.1 Bacteroidales bacterium | reverse complement strand
GTTCCTGACATTAAGCCTACTATGGGTCTTCAAGGTTATGTAACAGCAGCTACAGCTCGCGAGCTTGGCCTTGCAGAAGGTATTCCTGTTACTTACCGTGGTGGCGACCAACCAAACAATGCCCTTTCACTTAATGTACTTGAGCCAGGTGAAATAGCCTCTACAGCAGGAACTTCTGGCGTGGTATATGGTGTTCTTGGAGACGTCAATTTCGATGCAAAATCAAGAGTAAACACTTTTGCCCACGTTAACCACACATTAGAGCAAAATCGTCTTGGTGTACTACTTTGCATCAACGGCACAGGTATCCTCAATTCATGGATAAAGCACAATGTTGTTGAGCCTGGAATTGGCTATAGCAGAATGAATAATATTGCCGCCCAATCTTCAATCGGATCTCGCGGTGTTTCAATTATTCCTTTTGGTAATGGTGCCGAGCGTATTCTTCAAAACGCCAACCGCGGATGTTCTATTCATGGTTTGAATTTCAACAGCAACCAGCAATGTGACATCCTCAGGGCTGCCCAGGAAGGCATCGTATTTTCATTCCAATATGGAATGGAAATTATGAGAAATATGGGCATGCAGATAAATGTCGTTAGAGCAGGCAAGGCTAATATGTTCCTCAGCCCTATCTTCCGCCAAACTTTGGCAGGAGTCAGTGGTGCTACTATTGAGCTTTACGACACTGATGGAGCTGCAGGAGCTGCCAAAGGTGCAGGTATTGGAGCCGGCATCTATAAAGACAGCAAAGAGGCATTCTCTACTCTTCAGAAATTGGAGGTTATCGAGCCTGCAACAGCTCTTCGCGAGCAATATCTACAAGCATATGAAACTTGGAAACAATATATTTAACAATTAATTATTACTAAAACTATTATGGCACAAAAAGAATTCTTCCCAGAAATTGGTAAAATCAAATTCGAGGGTGTAAACAGTAAAAATCCTCTTGCATACCGTTACTATGATCCTGAAAAAGTGGTTAACGGAAAGAAAATGAAAGATTGGTTCAAATTTGCAATGGCATGGTGGCACACACTATGCGCAGAAGGTGCTGATCAATTTGGTGGTGGCACAAAAACATTCCCATGGAATGTTGCCAACGATCCAATGCAAGTAGCAAAAGACAAAGTTGACGCCGGTTTTGAATTTATGCAGAAAATGGGCATCGAACATTACTGCTTCCACGATGTTGACCTAGTTGCTGAAGCTGACACAGTTGAGCAATATGAGGCTAACTACAAAGAAATCGTTGAATATTTGAAAGGCAAACAAGCTGAAACAGGTATCAAACTTCTTTGGTCTACAGCTAATGTATTCGGTAACAAACGCTATATGAATGGTGCAGCTACCAACCCTAATTTTGATGTTGTTGCTCGCGCAGCCATTCAAATCAAAAACTCTATTGATGCAGCTATCGCTCTTGGAGCAACTTGCTATGTATTCTGGGGTGGCCGTGAAGGTTATATGACCCTTCTCAACACAGATCAAAAACGTGAGAAAGAGCACCTTGCTACTATGCTTACCCTTGCTCGCGACTATGGTCGTGCTCATGGATTCAAAGGTACTTTCCTTATCGAGCCTAAGCCAATGGAGCCTACAAAACATCAGTATGATGTAGATACAGAGACTGTTATCGGCTTCCTCCGCGCTCATGGTCTAGATAAAGACTTCAAAGTAAACATCGAAGTTAACCACGCAACTCTTGCTGGTCACACATTTGAGCACGAGCTAGCATGTGCAGTTGACGCAGGTATGCTCGGCAGCATTGATGCAAATCGCGGTGACTATCAAAATGGTTGGGATACTGACCAATTCCCTATTGACCACACTGACCTCGTTATTGCTATGATGCAAATCATTCGCAATGGTGGTTTCAAAGATGGTGGTACAAATTTTGACGCAAAAACTCGTCGTAACTCAACAGACCTTGAAGATATCTTCATTGCTCACATCGCAGCTATGGATGCTATGGCTCATGCTTTGGAAAGTGCAGCTGCTTTATTGGCAGAAAGCCCAATCCCTGCAATGTTGAAAGAGCGTTACAGCTCATTTGACAAAGGCCTTGGAAAAGATTACGAAGATGGAAAACTAACTCTCGAACAAATAGTTGAATATGGTAAGAAAGTTGGTGAGCCTAAGCAAATCAGTGGCAAACAAGAGCTTTATGAAGCTATTGTAAATATGTACTAATATGTCAACTAATACTCAAACAGGCAGCAATGCCTATTTGTTTTCTATAACTTTAGTAGCCGTTTTAGGCGGTCTTCTCTTCGGATATGACACTGCAGTCATATCCGGAGCGGAAGGCGCTTTACAACAATTCTTTAAAAGTGCTTCGGATTTTGAATATACCTCTCTTCTTCATGGTATCACTTCTTCAAGCGCTTTAATTGGCTGTATCCTTGGTGGTGCAATTTCCGGAATTCTTGCTTCTCGTCTGGGACGCCGTAATTCTTTACGTCTAGCTTCTTTGTTGTTCTTATTATCAGCTCTTGGTTCTTACAACCCAGAGTTTTTATTTTTTGAACACGGAAAAGCTTCTGCAGATCTTTTGATAGCATTCAACTTATATCGTGTCCTCGGTGGTATCGGTGTTGGCCTTGCTTCAGCAATCTGCCCTATGTACATTGCGGAAATAGCCCCTGCAGAGAAACGTGGTCAGTTAGTTTCTTGGAACCAGTTCGCCATTATCTTTGGTCAGTTGGTTACATACTTCGTAAACTACCTCATTCGCAACAATCTCGGTGATACTTCAGAGCTCATACAAGAAGCTATGATTACAGTTGGTTGGAGACGTATGTTCCTCAGCGAATGTATACCTGCAGCCTTATTTGGTCTATTGCTTTTCACTGTTCCTAAGACTCCTCGTTTCCTTGCTATGAATGGCAATTATGATGGTGCTTTCCGTGTACTCAGCCACATCAATGGTGCAGAAAAAGCCAAAGGCATTCTTCAGGATATTAAAGGCACTCTCAATGAAAAGAAAGAGAAAATCACTTCTTATGGTATTCTTGTACTTGCAGTGGGATGTCTTTTAAGTTTCTTCCAACAAGCATGTGGAATCAACGTAGCTTTGTATTATGCACCGCGCATTTTCCAACAAATGGGCGCGTCCAGCGATGCAGCTATGCTCCAAACCATAGTAATGGGAGTTGTTAACATCTCGTTCACTTTGGTTGCTATTTTCACTGTCGATAAGTTTGGTCGCAAGCCGCTTCTGATCATAGGTTCAATAGGCATGACAATTGGAATGGCTGCTTTGGCAATTCTCAGTTTTTGCAATGTCATCGGTATCAGTACACTTATTTTCATCATTGTCTACACTGCTTCATTTATGATGAGTTGGGGGCCAATCTGTTGGGTAATGATCTCAGAGATATTCCCTAATACCATACGCAGCCAGGCAACTGCACTTGCTGTAGCAGTTCAATGGATTGCAAACTTTGCAATTTCTTCAACTTTCCCTGCATTAAGCAACTGGAATGTTGGTGCTACTTACGCTATGTATGGCACTTTCGCTCTACTCTCAGCATTCTTTGTTTGGAAATTTGTCCCTGAGACAAAAGGAAAGACATTGGAAGATATGACTGCATTGTGGCGAAACCGCGCAAAAAAAAAATAGACTTTTCTAAATAAAAATGAGGGGGACTATATTAAGTATAGTCCCCCTCTATTTTTATACCCCAGCCGCAGCCGAAGAAATGAGAAAAGAGGTTTTGGATAAAATAACTTAGTCAATCTTGTTTTCTAAATGACGAATAAAAAAGCACCATCATTCCACATAGAAACAATGGTGCAAATCTAAAAAGTTGAATAGGATATCTGACACCTATAAATTCATTTCTTTAATCAGGAATAAAGTTCGTGATTACATTGATATTTATTGATTCCACACTATTCCACCAATCCAGCTTACTGTCATGCAAGGTAAGCGAAAGTATTTGAGGTAGTAGTCCATCACTCGTCATCTGGTTGCCGCATATTAAAATGGACAACTCTGGATTATTGGTTACATCCAATTCAGGAAGTCGATTATCGTAGCAATATAATGTAGTCAACGCGGTGCTAGTTGGCAACTCTAATGATGTAAGTTGATTTGCGTTGCAATCTAAAAAAGTCAACGCGGTATTATGGGACACATCTAAGGATGTAAGT
>JAAZCF010000363.1 GCA_012513425.1 Bacteroidales bacterium | reverse complement strand
GGATTACACTATAGTCAGCACGGTTGTTACCATATGCAACTTTCTTAGTGTTAACACCTACAGCGGTAATAAATGAAAGGTTGTTGTATGGGTGATTACCCAATAAGTAGTTCATACCTCTAAGAACGAGCTCAGGATCTACTAGATTAGGATATTTTTTCCAAATGAGATAGCAGTTATATGCAGCGCTGATAATTTGGTTATTTCCAGCCCAACCATAGCCTTGAATAGGAACTGAGTAAGGGTTGTCGCTACCATTCTTAGCCAGATTCTGTACATAAGCAGGAATCATATCATCAATTGCTTTTTGTGTCTTACTATCGAGTTGATCATAAACGCGAAGAGCAAGGTCAAGATTAAATGGAGCAGGGAAATTGCCATTTTGACTTGCACGGCTATTATCAATAGGCGATTGTTGAAGTTGCTTCATCAAGCGCTCCATGAAATACTCTTTGTATTTATTGTCACCTGTAGCATACCAAAGTTCAATGGCACCACGTACACTCTGGTCACCTCTTCCCATTCTTGCATTGCCTTGTGGTGCGGGCTGTGGTTGATTTTGCTCAGATAATACATAGGTTTCCCAAAGCATAACAGCATTTTTGAGTGAACGCTCAGCTTCTTTAGGAAAATATTCTTTTAGGGCAGGATAAGCAGAAGCAAGACCAACGATTGAGTTCATAACTCCACTGCCAGAAGGCTTACGTGTCATAACGATACGGTCATCGTATGTTCCACTGCGAAGGCCATCTTCAGATACTTCATATGGTTTGAGGCTAGGATCATAGATGAGTCCATCTGTAAGAGTAATGGCATCACCAAGGTGGTGATATTGGTGCATCTGAGGTTGACCAATGTTTCCAGACACAAAGCCAAGGGCTTCAATTTGGGCATTCATATTAAGAGTACCATGCATGATTTGCTGAACAACATCAGGAATTCCATCAGGACGGTGGATATCAACAAATTTGGTATCTTCATCAATATATGTCATATCACGTTCAGGTCTGAATGTTCTCCAAAGAGAAGATAGGTCTACAGTAGTGGTTACAACAGAGTTTTGCTGAATGTCGAAGTCACCGGCATCATACCAACCGCCGACTGCTAGGCCCGGAATGTGCTCAAGAGGAGCATATTTAGTAAAGTTTTCATCACCCTGACGATAACCATCGTGAAGACTTATATTTGCTGGAGCCATAAGTGCATCGTCCATATTTGCGCGGCCATGCCATATACGGTAACCCTCATTAACTTCCATATGGTCCATAGCAACAACTAGAGAAATATCCATAGAGGCATGCCACTTGTCATTGTAAATATTTGCATTAATTGGGAATGCGTTAGTAACTGTGCCTTTGTAATCAATCATATACAAACCTGGTTCTTTGACATCAGAAAAGTCAATTTGAACATAGTTATATCTATTGTTATATACGCCCCATTCTTTCACCTGAGCTTTCTTGGCAACTTGTTTTGAGCCATCGGGCATCACACGAATAATGTCAGCAGTAGATGGGATTACGTCATTTTTATCAATTTCAACCACAGCAACTTTCTTTTGAGCTGGAGTATATCCAACTTGAGAGATTCCAATGTTTGGCTTGCGAATCCAGTTCTGGTCAATATTCAATTCCATATACCACTCAAGGACTTTACCTGTTTTGCCTGCAGGAAGTAGTGAACGAACAACGAAAGTACCATTTTGAGCAAGAAGACGACCGTCAAACAAACTTACATCTTGATCAGATTTGATGCTTACGCTAAGATTGTCATCTTCTGGAGCAAGCACAATCTGTTTTCCTGTGGCCAAAGCTTGTGGAACGAGAAATTCACCACGACCGCGATCATCAAAAGTCGATTCTCCGAAATATTGAGGTATTTTTTCAGAAATTGGGCGAACCTCTGTATTATGCATTGGATATTTAGGAAGAATGCCTGCAGCACCATCCATCAAAAAATTCTTTCCAAAATATGAAGCAGGGAAGAATTCAAGGTTCATGCCGGCCTTGCCAACTAGATTTTCTGGTACTGGTTTGTCAAGGAACACTTCAATAAGCGAACCTTTGTCTTTTGGAGTCACGCGCATAACTGCTTTGAAGCCATAGTCATTGTAGTCTAATTCAACTTCGATATAGTTTTGTTCGCGATTAATGGTGCGACGAGTCATGTTAGCATAGATATCCCATTGTTCGGGAGTGTTCATCAGGCGGATACCACCACCTGTGGCTACGCGCTCTCCTCTCATGATAAGTTCCAATCCTGCAAGTTTTTCATCACAGAATCCACCATTATATATGTTGCTATACACCAAAACATTTGCTCCTCTATCCTCAAAATAATCGAGGTCATTGAGCTTCAATGATTGAGCGTTAGTGTTAAGAGCGGCCATAGAAAGCAACAATCCGATGGCAGCAAGACGACATTTTTTCATATATTGATTAAGTTAAATAATGTTTGCAACTCCAATATTATGGCATAAGCCTACAAATATAAAGAATAAAAAATATGAAATCAGTGTGGGAGACATTATTATTTATATTAACATGGTCCCGATTGCTCCATGGAATGGTGATTTCAGTTTGATATCAATCAAATGGAACGAAAAAGCTAGTAGACTAATTATCAATCCTC
>JAAZCF010000027.1 GCA_012513425.1 Bacteroidales bacterium | reverse complement strand
GCTTCCATATTGTCAAGAGAAAACCTTCCCAAATCAACAACTCCGTTTTGAGCATTGCCTAATTCAATACCATCATAAAAAACACCGACATGGTGACTGCCCATACTTCTGATATTAACTGTTTTTAGACCGCCTATTCCACCATAATCTTTTATCTGAACTCCAGAAAAATAGCGAACGGCATCAGCAACAGAATGAACACTCAATGCTTGAAGCTTTTGACCAGATAGTGCCTGAACAGGTATAATTTCTTTGTTGATGCGCTCAGCGCTTATGACTACTGCATCTAACTCTTGTGTTACTCTAATTGTGTCACTAGAGGATTGCGCGTATAGAATTGAGAACCTGTTGCAGACAATTGCCAGCAATAAGAGTATTAATGCCTTTATGTAATGACTAAACATTTGCAATAAATTGATAAACAAATATCGAATTTACAGCACTAGTTAAAGTGTTTTCAGCAGAAAGTAGGAATCAATAAAGAAGCCTTGTCTGTTGATTAATAGTCCATAGCCCGTAGACTGTAAATCCTTCTAATGCAAGGCAGGTCTTCTGACTTATCTCGTATCAAGCGCCTTCCCGGTATAAAAAACCAGTGGCAAAGAGTGCTTGAATACATAATCTCTATTATAAGATTGAGACTTACAGCAGCGGGAACTGTCGCCGAATTACACGGCATTCCCTTTTAATTCCTTGATGCGATAACTTGATATGCACCTGAGAAACCTTCGCGGTTGCAAAAGTAATAAAAACTAATAACTGGTCAAATGTTTTTTTTGAAGATGATTGAATATAAAGAAGATTATAGTAAATTCGCTTAAGCTACATTTTCTTGGACAATCAATAAAAAAATACGTTCTTATCAACATGAAAAGATTTTCATTATTTAGCCTCTTTTTGATGCTGTCACTACTGGGTTTTGCACAGCGTCCTTATGTATGCATCACCCCGGGTGCAGAGATGACTCGGACTCAATATGATGAAAATGGCAAAGAAAATGGTACTGCGGTCACCAAAATTATCTCAGCCACAGGCTCTAATGGCAACTACGAAATCACCCAAGACATCACTGTGTTCCTACTTTGGGTACAATGACAACCAAAATTAAAGTCACTAACGGCATGGTTGATATGTCAGTAGGCGGCTTAGGTATTGAAGCCTCTGGAGACATTCCATTCGTTCCTTCACGTCTTGCTGTAGGGCTCGAACTTAATTGTGGCACTGTCAATGTATCTATGGGCGGAGTCTCCATGGTAACCAACAACATTTCTTCCAACAAAGTGATTGGTCGCGAAGAGCTAAAAACTCCGGCCGGCACATTCAAATGCTACATATTAGAGATGATTTCTGAAGCAAAAATGATTATTAAAGTCAAAAGCACAGCTAAATATTGGTATGCTCGTGGTTTAGGAGTAGTCAAGATGGAAAATTATGACGAAAAAGGGAAGTTGGTATCTTCTCAAGTATTAACAGAAGTAAAAGGAATTTAAATATGAAGAGATTTATTACATTTTTCGCAGCGCTCATGCTCTGTGTGTGCACTGCTAATGCTCAGAATTTTTAAAAAAAATTGAGTGAGACTGCAAAAAATGCAGCTGAAAATGCACTCAACAGCAAAGTTGGAGAGAAGGTTGAAAATGCAGTAAACAAGGCTGTCGACAATGTGACCGACAAAGCCTCTGAATCTGTTAACAAAAAGTCCGAGAAAAAGTCATCTTCTGAATCAGAAGATAAATCTGCATCATCTGTTGGTAGTACATCATTCGATAGTGCCAATAATGCCAATATTCAGTATGACGATTGGGATCTCGACCCTACTCTTGATGCCGGCAGTGCTGCTCCTGCAGCCGGTGTTGCAGCTCCCCAAGTAAATTCTATTGAAATGACTTACGCCAAGAGCGATTTTGTGCCCGGTGATGAGATTATCTTTGATGATAATCTTGAAGGCGAGCAATTGGGCGAATTTCCAAGCAAGTGGGATATAATCCAAGGTGCTGTAGAAATATCTAAGCTCAATGGAGAGAATGTGATTCTCTGCACTAGCCCGGATGACCCTACCATTGTTCCATTGTTTGATGATATGAAAAACTACCTACCTGAG
This sequence comes from Bacteroidales bacterium, assembly GCA_012513425.1. Lineage (GTDB taxonomy): Bacteria > Bacteroidota > Bacteroidia > Bacteroidales > UBA932 > Equibacterium. The sequence continues at coordinate 1,003 of JAAZCF010000027.1, read as the reverse complement.
ATGTTTACTCTGGAATTCGATTTTTGGGTGGGGCCTCATAGCAAGGATCCGAATGGGGATGATGAACCGCAAAACCGCTATGAAATACATCTTTACAAACCAGATTCACAAAACTTTGCTCAAGAAGTTATTATTGATACTTGGTATTCTTCAGATCAAGAATTTTCAAAGGAATTTATTTGGACTTTCAAAGCCGGAGACGATTCTCGTCAAGGCCAAGTTGATAATCCACAAATCTACCCCAACGCCTGGAATCACTTTGCACTTTCTTTCAACAAAAGGGCAATGAAACTTTACCTTAACGGTATTCGCTACGGAAATATTCCAAACACCGTCAGACCGGGACATTTTCATATACAATTCTACCGCTCCGGAGGTCACTTTCAAAATAATTCAGCAATTAAAAACATCCGTATTGCACAAGGTGCCGTTCCCCTCTACGACCGTATGATGAGCGATGGCAAATTCATCACCTACGGCATTACCTTTGACATAGGCAAGTCTACCATTAAGCCTGAATCTATGAGTGAAATCAACCGCATTGTTACACTTATGACCGAAAATCCAAGCCTTAAATTCTCTGTGGAAGGCCATACCGACAACACCGGCAACGCCGCCAGCAATCAAACGCTGAGCGAAAATCGTTCAAAAGCCATTGTTGATAAGCTGGTGGAATTGGGAATTGCCGCCGACCGACTAAGTTCAAGCGGTAAAGGTCAAAACAGCCCTATTGCCGACAACTCAACAGATGAAGGTCGTGCCAAAAATCGCCGCGTTGAGTTCGTTAAAAAATAACTCAAAAATAAATAAAAGAGAACCCCGAAAGTTGGATAAATAACTTTCGGGGTTTATTCGTTTTTCAAGTTAAATTGCGAGTGAAAAGTAGTTCATTTCATTGATGATGGTTTCAGCTATCAAAGCCTGGCCAAGTTCATTGGGGTGCATTCCATCTGCGCAGAAATATAAGTCAAAATTTTTCTTATTCAGAAAGACTGATGTAATG
>JAAZCF010000362.1 GCA_012513425.1 Bacteroidales bacterium | reverse complement strand
CTGCCATTCTCGGCACAAACAGGACATATTTGAGCCGGGCCATTGCCATGCACAAACAATGTTCATACTATGATTATTTGAACATATTCAGAGTCATTCACTTTACTGAGATTGCTCACAATGAAGAAAACAAACATCTTTCATTGATAGAATTATCTGAAAAGTGTGGTTTTAGAAAAGTTACAACTCTAAATGATTACTTCAAATATTCTTATGGCATTACTGCCACAAAATTTTTGAACATGAAAAGAAATTGATTTCTTTACTCAAAAAATTTGTCAAGGCTTTTCAAAGCTGAAGGCAATGCAAATACTGCCACTTTATCATAAGCTAATATTTGTGTTGAACCTACAGCAATTAAAGATTCATTTCCCCGGATGACACCACCAATAATGGCTCCTTCGGGGAAATTTATATCCTTCAAAGGAGCTTTGGTAATCTTGCTACCAGGATTGACCAGATATTCTAGCACTTCTGCATTAGAACCTGCAAGACATTTAATTGTGCGCACTTTATTACTGAGAGTAAACCTGAATATTCTGCTTGCAGTGATGAGTTTTTTATTTACTACTGCATCTACTCCCATTTCTTCTGCAAGTTTTATGTATTCCAAATTTTCTATTTCTGCAATAGTCTTGGAAACTCCCAATCTTTTTGCAGACGCACAAGCCAAAATATTAGCCTCTGAATTTGAGGTTACTGCCAGAAATGCATCATATTTTGAGATGTCTTCCTCAAGAAAATAGTCTGTTGATTTTATGCTCTGGTTAACAACTAAAGTCTTATCCAATTTTGCCGACAACTCTTCGCACCTAGTTTTATCATACTCCAATATTTTGACATCTTCCATATATTTTTCAGCCTTTGCAGCAACCATCTCTGCAATGCGGCCACCACCCAAAATCACCAAACCTTTAATTCTACGATTTTCCTTACCGGCAATACTCATTGCATGGGTTACATTTTCTTTCTTTGTCACAACAAACACCATATCGTGAAGTCTGAATTTGGTATCACCTTTTGGAATAATTGTCTGATCACCTCGAGATAGTGCTACAATTCTAAATGGAGGAAAATCTTTATCAATGATATATTCCATTATGGTCTTGTCTATCATTGCCGCCTCGTGCTCGAGACGAAATACCAACAATTGGAGTTTTCCATGAGAAAAATCTGCAAATTCGGCCATCTCAGCCTGTTTGAGCAACACCAGAATCTCTGCAGCAGCTATTTTTTCCGGATAAAAAAGTAAATCTATGCCAAGCTCAGTAAAGAGCAATTTATTCTCATAACTAAGGTATTCCGCATTGTTGATACGAGCAGTGACTTTTGCCGCACCCATTTGCTTTGCCAACAATGCCGAAACAATATTTACATATTGATCACTATCGGGGAACACTGACACAAAAAGCTCAGCTTCATTTACTTTTGCTTTGTGAAGTGTTTCAATTGAGGTCGGATTACCTAGTATGCTGACAACATCAGCATTCTCGCTAATAGTGTCCAAACGATCCTGGTCGCTGTCAATAACAGTCAAATTATGGTTTTCCACTGATAGCATCTTTGCCAAGTGGTATCCAACTTCTCCGGCTCCTGCAATAATAATTTTCATAATTATTTACCAATAAGTTTAATGAATTCAGATCTTGTTTTATCCGAGTTGAGAAATGCACCTGTAAAGGCTGATGTGGTAGTAATAGAATGTTGCTTTTGCACACCTCTTATCTGCATACACATATGTGAAGCCTCTATCACAACAGCAACACCCAAAGGGTTGAGAGTCTCTTGAATACAATCTCTAATTTGAACAGTAAGCCTCTCTTGCACTTGAAAGCGACGGGCAAAAGAATCAACCACTCTTGGTATCTTGCTTAGACCGGTGATATATCCATCCGGGATATAAGCAACATGACATTTACCATAGAAAGGCAGCATATGATGTTCACACACAGAGTATAACTCAATATCTTTAACCACAACCATTTGCTGGTATTCTTCTTTGAACATTGCGGAGCGAAGTATCTCACAAGGGTCTTCAAAATAACCCTGTGACAAGAACTGCATAGCTTTCGCCACTCTTTCAGGAGTTTTCAGCAACCCTTCTCTTTGGACATCTTCCCCAAGCAAGTCTAATATGGCTTTATAATGCACCGCAAGTTGTTGGGTAACCTCCGGATCATAATCTTCAATTCTTCTATAACTCATAGTAGCGCAATATTACGAATTTATTTAAAAAGTCGGAACAAATAGCTACATTCGTTGCTCAAATTGAATAAATAAGTTATGAAGATTTACACCAAAACCGGTGATTGTGGCACGACTAGCTTAGTTGATGGCACACGTGTCAGCAAGGCATGCGCCAGAGTTGAGGCT
>JAAZCF010000361.1 GCA_012513425.1 Bacteroidales bacterium | reverse complement strand
CCGACCAACCACCTTGATACAGAGAGTATTCAATGGCTTGAAGCCCATCTCCAGCAATATAAAGGCACAGTCATCGCTGTTACCCACGATCGTTATTTCCTTGATAATGTTGCTGGCTGGATATTGGAGCTTGATAGAGGCGAGGGTATCCCTTGGAAAGGCAATTATTCTAGTTGGCTCGATCAGAAATCTACACGCCTGGCATTGGAAGAGAAGCAGCAGAGCAAGCTAGCCAAGTCTCTCGAAAGAGAGCTTGAGTGGGTTCGTATGGCTCCAAAGGCACGTCAAGCAAAAAGTAAGGCTCGTCTGGGAGCATATGAAAAAATGCTCAATGAAGAGACCAAACAAAAAGAAGACAAGTTGGAACTATATATTCCAAATGGCCCGCGCTTGGGTTCTAAAGTTATCGAATGTAATGGCGTCAGTAAGGCTTATGGCGATAAATTGCTCTTTGAAGATTTGAGTTTTAAATTGCCTCCTGCCGGAATAGTTGGTGTCATTGGGCCTAATGGTGCCGGAAAAACAACTCTCTTCCGCTTGATTATGGGGCTTGACAAGCCTGATAAAGGAACTTTTGAAGTTGGGGAGACAGTGCAGATAGCTTATGTGGATCAACAACACAAAAAAATAGATCCTGATAAAACTATTTATGAAACAATAGCTGAGAATTCAGAATATGTGTATCTCGGCAATAAAGAAATCAATGCTCGCTCATATATTTCCAGATTTAATTTTTCTGGTGCTGACCAGCAGAAGAAATGCGGAATACTTTCCGGAGGTGAGCGCAATCGTCTGCACCTAGCTCTGACTTTGAAAGAAGGCGCCAATGTGCTTCTACTTGATGAACCGACCAATGATGTGGATATTAACACTATTCGAGCCTTGGAAGAGGGTTTGGAGAATTTCGCGGGCTGTGCAGTTGTGATTTCTCATGACCGTTGGTTCTTGGATAGAATTTCTACTCATATTCTTGCCTTTGAAGGAGATAGTAAAGTTTATTTCTTTGAAGGAAGCTATTCAGAATATGAAGAGAATAAAAAGCGCAGACTTGGCGATTTGCAGCCAAAGAGATTTAAATATAAAAAGTTAATGGATTAATGGAATTACCACTATGCTTACAAAAGAAGAAATAGAAAAAATTCGCGAGAAATTTAAACCAAAAAATTGGTCTGAAACTAAGTCAGAAGATTCTTGGTCAATATTTAAAATAATGGGTGAGTTTGTAAATGGCTACGAAAAATTGGCAGCCATTGGACCTTGTGTGGCAATATTTGGCTCTGCCCGCATGCATTCTGACAATAAATATTACAAGATGACTGAGGAAATTGCTTATGAATTAACATCCAGAGGCTTTGGCGTGCTTACTGGCGGTGGCCCCGGCATTATGGAAGCTGGAAACAAAGGCGCTCATGAAGCAGGTGGACATAGTGTTGGCCTAAACATTGTGTTGCCACATGAGCAATCATGCAATCCATATATTGACCATGACAAGAGTATTGACTTCAATTACTTTTTTACTCGCAAAACAATGTTCTCAAGATATGCTCAAGGTTTTATCGTGATGCCTGGTGGATTTGGTACCCTTGATGAGTTTTTTGAGGCTTTAACTTTGGTTCAAACTGACAAGATTGCCAACTTCCCAATTGTCTTGGTCGGCAAAAGCTATTGGGATGGCCTTATGGATTGGATACAAACAAAATTGATTGAAGAAGGTACCATCACCGAAAGCGAAATTCAACTCTTCAAGTTGGTAGATACTGTAGAGGCAGCAGTTAATATCGTAGAAGATTTCTACAACAAATATGCTTTGAAACTAAACTTCTAGAGCTTGACTTCTTCTCCTATTCTGATATAAAATGCAAGAGGGCAGTATGGTGGAATTTCCCCGCTGCCTTCTGCGTTATAGCCTAGATCTGAGCTGAAAAACACGATAGCTTCTTCTCCATAATTCATTCTACAAATGGCTTCACTGAATCCTTCAACGAAAGAATTATTGTTTTTAAATTCAGAAATATCTGTTTTGAATGTGGCAGTAAGAGCTGTGTATGATTTGCTTCTGTTGAAATGGCGGTAAATGCGAGCTGTGTCAGCTTGGTTTGTGTCAAAAAGATATTTGTCGGTGATGCCGTCAATCAAGTGACCGGAATAGTAAACGTTGATAGAGGCACCTTCTTTAATGGTGTCTGTGGCTCGTTCAACAAGCTTGACCATATAGAAATTAGCAGAAATTGAGTCTACGCCTCCCCAATATTTGTTGGCATAATTTTCCAAAAGACTGGTTTCATAAGCAGGCATATCGTTGATGACCTTTTCAACAGATATGTCATATATCATGTTTTCAGTGTATCGAGGATTACTATATTGGTAATAGCTGCTATATTCTTTTGGATAGGTAATGTCAGAAAGTTCTGGAGGAATAATTGCCTTCATTTTTCCACCTTCTTTCATCCTCATCAACAAT
>JAAZCF010000360.1 GCA_012513425.1 Bacteroidales bacterium | reverse complement strand
CCAACTTTGATGTCAAATTGCTGCAGCCATTTTCCACCAACGATAAAGGCTATGCATGATCCTGCAAACAAAGCAGGCACAGCCATTACCAAAGTGTCTTTTATGAAAAGACTATAGATGTCAGAGCCCAATGCGCCATTCACTTTTCTGATTGCAATTTCTTTACTGCGACGGTTAACCTCATCATTTATGTATCCCAACAAACCTATTATTGCCAAGAGCAAAGTGATGAAACCTGCAACGAAAATTGAATCACGGAAACGCATCTCACTTGAATACATTTCAATCAAGCTTTCTTCATAGATATCCAAAGATATATCTCTGGTTGGAAACAAAGACTTCATTATATTTTGAACTTCTTTTACACTGTTTCCATCAAGATGATGAAAGCGAATAAACAGATTGCGAGAAACGGCATTTCCACAACTACTGAATATCATAGGCTCTGCATTATTACGACTCAATCGGCCATATTTGAAGTTCCTGCAAACTCCTTTGATTGTAACCACACCATGTTCGCTCATCTCAATAGTCTGTCCAACCACATGGTCCCAATGCCATACATCCTTTGTCATTTTCACAAAGTTTTCATCCACAATGATAGCAGAGCTATCTGGTGAAGCCGAAAATGTCTCTCCATCAATGATATCAAGGCCGATCATGTCAAAGAAATTCGGATTTACATCATACATATCAATAATATGCTGCTGCTCAGTTTCACCAAGTTGGTTTACATTATTTCCATAATATCCATAAGTATAGGTTGAAAAACTTGATGTAACATCTTCTACACAAGATAATTGACTAACTTCATTTTTAAGGAGCATTTTGTCTGAAGCGGACATTCCGTCCAGGCTAATGTAAGCCAGATCGGTTGTGTCAAATCCTTTTTCTTCCCCAACCATCAAATTGTATTGACGAACCACTAGTACAAGAAGACATATAAGGAAACTAGCCAAAATGAATTGCACACCCAACATGATTTTTTTCCAAACTCTACGCGTAGATGTGTAGTTACGGAATGCACTGCTAACAGGAATACGATTGTAGATAGCTCCTGGCACAAGACCTGAAACAAGCAAAATCACCAAAATAACCAAGGCCAAAATCCAAATTCCACCGCTTGCGAACACTGCTGACAGGTCAGATTCAAGTAATGTTGAAATCTGACGTCTGAACACGTAAACCAGTGCAGTTGCCAACACTAATGACAAGAACAAATGCAATACCGCCTCAGTCATTGTCATACTCAATATATTTTTTGTCTCAGCACCATAACATTTGTGAACAGCCATAATCTTGTGGCGAGTCACAATTTGACCAATAACAATGAGTAAATAGTTCATCACAGCGCATAGCAGAAGTGAAGTTGCCAGCAAGGCCAGAATCCATATCATATTCTTTACTTTGACAGAATCTGTGTGAAGATCCGTGATTTTATGAAGAGAATATCCAAAGTCATCCAATCCTGCTGCTTTCATCTCTTCTAAAGGCAAGCGCTCTTGCATCATCTGTTTTATGTTTGCATCAACATCCTTTAAGTCAGTGCCTGGTAAGAGCTTCAAGAAAGAATGATAACGGTCATTTCCGAGCCAATTTTCAGAACCATCATACATAAAGTAATCAAGAATAGATGGCATGGATACCAATACTCCAACATCATTGAATGAAGAGTTAAGAGGCAAATCTTCATATACTCCGCCGACAATTACTGTTCTATCACCCAATTGTTGCATAGTTAGTTTTTGACCGACAGGGTTACCATCCATTTTGTCAGCAAGGCTTTTTGGAATCATACATAAGCCTTTTGTTGACAACACTTCTTTTGGATTACCTGAAATAATTTGTCGGTTTAGCACATCAAAAAAGCAACTATCGGCCAGGCTTACGCCTTTGACCTTTATTTGTTTTTGATTTTCTTGCACCATCGTGACATCGTTTTGTAAATAAGTAAAACGGGTTGCACTTTCTACTTGCGGAGAAAAGGATTTGATGCCAAAAGCTATAGCGCCTGAAGTACATTCATTATAAAATGCATCGCCTGTGCCTGAATTGTTTCCTTCAAAAACCATATATATCCTATCGGAATTTGGAAAGAAACCATCATAACTCTGCTCAAAATATACTTTTGCAATCAGAACTGAGCCCAAGGCCAAGCCCACTCCCAAACAAAATACTTTAACAAAATTGTGTTGACCTTTTTTCGTTAATTTTCTTGCATGCTGTGTAAAATTACTTATGATACTCATATTATTATTTATTCTGATTTAATTCAGTGACCAATGATAGACTCTCTTCGCTGGCGTCAGCTTTCGGGGCATTCTTGAATTAGTAAATTAAAAATTATTAGCAATACTAAAAAATTGTTAGAT
>JAAZCF010000359.1 GCA_012513425.1 Bacteroidales bacterium | reverse complement strand
CGATATGCCTTCAACAATGGAGGAAGGCTGTTTGGTACTCCGCTGAGAACTGTCTTATTGCCATCTTTTTCAGTTTGCTTTAGTTGCTCCCAATTTTTTATTACCTCTTCTGCATCCTTTGCTGCCACATCTCCAAAAACATGAGGGTGACGGTATATTAATTTATCACATAGCTTATTGCATACATCAGCTATGTCAAATTCATTTTTTTCAGAGCCGATCTTAGAATAAAATACTATGTGAAGAAGCACATCGCCAAGCTCTTTGGCCATATTCTTATCATCACCTGCCAATATTGTATCACTTAATTCATAGACTTCTTCTATGGTGTTTGGTCTAAGACTTTCGGTGGTTTGTTTGCGATCCCAAGGACATTTTTCTCTAAGCTGATCCATTATATCGAGCAAGCGGCCAAAGGCCTGAAGTTGTTGTTCCCTATTGTTCATTTTCAATTTTTTTACTCTGCAAATTTATCATTTTGTTTCTATCTTTGCAGGCTATACGTAAATTATAAACAATAAATAATGGCAGATATCAAATTTATCAGCGCTGACGAAGCAGTGAAGTTTGTCAAAAGTGGCGATCACATCCACTTCAGCAGCGTAGCAAGCGCACCTCAGGTGCTTATTCAGGCTCTTTGTCACCGTGGCGATACAGGAGAATTAAAAAATGTATTTATTCATCACCTTCACACTGAAGGTCCGGCTCCTTACACAGATGCTAAATACGAAGGTGTTTTCTTCCACCAGGCATTCTTTGTTGGCGGTAATGTTCGTAAAAATGTTCAAGCAGGATATGCTGACTACATTCCAATTTTCTTAAGTGAAACTCAGAAACTATATCGCGCCGGTGTCATTCCTTGCGATGTTGCAATGATCCAAGTTTGCCCTCCTGACAAGCACGGATATATATCTTTAGGAACTTCCGTTGATGCTACTTTGGCTGCTATAGAATGCGCAAAGACTGTTATTGCTGTTGTCAACAAGCATGTCCCTCGCAGTTGGGGTGATGCAATTATTCCTGTGAAAAAGATTGACTATTTTGTGGAAGACAATACACCTCTTCAGCCTGCTACATTTTCAGATGCTAATGAAATAGAAACTGCTATCGGCATTAACTGTGCCAATCTTATTGAAGATGGTGCTTGCTTGCAGATGGGTATCGGTGCCATTCCAAATGCTGTATTAGCTCAGCTAGGGAATCACAAAAACCTTGGTATTCACACTGAAATGTTCGCTGATGGCGTTATGCCATTGGTTGAAAAAGGTGTTATCAACGGCGCTGCCAAAAAGATTGATAAAGGCAAAATGGTATCCACTTTCTTGATGGGTAGTCAGGAAGTTTACGACTTTATTGATGACAACCCTATGGTAGCTATGATGGATGTTGGATACACTAATGATCCTTATATAATTGCAAAAAATCCAAAGGTCACTGCCATAAATAGTGCTTTGCAGGTAGACCTTACCGGCCAGGTATGTGCTGACAGCCTTGGCATCAAGTTCTACAGCGGCGTTGGCGGCCAGATTGACTTTACTTATGGCGCTTCACTCAGCGAAGGCGGAAAAGCCATTATCGCAATGCCATCAGTGACAAACAAGGGCATCAGCAAGATTGCTCCTGTACTAAGTGAAGGTGCCGGAGTTGTGACTACTCGTAACCACATGCATTGGTTTGTAACTGAGTACGGTGCTGTTAATTTGTATGGCAAGAGCCTTCAAGAGCGTGCAAAAGCTATTATCAATATAGCCCATCCTGACCATCGCGAGACCCTTGATCGCGCCGCTTTCGAGCGCTTCGGTCCTCATTATCACTTTGTAGGTTAATTTTTAGCTTTAAAATAAATGACAGCCTGACTCATCGCCAGGCTGTCATTTTATGTATAAATAATTACCTTTGCCCCCTAAATTTTACAAAATGAAGGAAGAAATACAATTAAGCTACCATTTTACCACAAAGAGATTATTGAGCTTTGTATTTCCATCAGTAACTATGATGCTTTTCACCTCAACCTATGGAATGATTGATGGATATTTCGTTTCAAACTTTGCAGGGGAAACTTCATTTGCTGCACTTAATCTGATATGGCCATTAATTGCCATATTAGGCTCTGTTGGCTTTATGTTTAGTGCAGGAGGCAGCGCCCTTGTGGCAAAAACACTAGGAGAAGGTAACCACAAACTCACTAACTCATACTTTTCAATGATTGTAATTTTTGCAATCATTGCAGGCCTTGTACTTTCTGTCGTTGGATTCATCTTTATTGAAGATATCGCCAAAATGATGGGAGCCAGTGAAGAAATGATGCCGCTATGCTTGAAATATGGTAAAATATTAATGGCAGGTAACGTGGCCTTTGTGGTCCAAAACCTATTCCAAGGATTCTTTGTTACAGCTCAAAAGCCAAAATATGGATTTTATTCGATGCTTGCAGCCGGCATTACAAATATTATATTGGATGCACTTTTTATTGCAGTCTTTGATTGGGGAATTACTGGTGCTGCTTATGCCACAGTTATTGGATATATTGTTGGAGCAACAATTCCTCTCGTTTATTTCACAAGCAAAAAAAACATCAGCATTCTGAAGTTACACTTCACTCGCATCATAAAAGCCCCAATTATACAAGCAGGCTTTAATGGATTATCAGAATTTATAGGAAATGTGTCTATGTCAATAGTCAGTATTCTTTATAATTATCAGCTTATGAAGTATATCGGTGAAAACGGAGTGGCAGCATACGGAATGATTATGTATGTAGGTTTTTTCTTTGTGGCCATTTTCATAGGTTTCTCCATTGGAGCTTCACCGGTGATAGCATTTCACTATGGCGCAGGAAACAAAACAGAGATGCGCAATCTGCTCAAAAAAGGCATGAAAATCAATATCTGTGGCGGTTTCTTTATCTTGGTCCTAACACAATTAATTGCGTTGCCAATTTCTAAATTATATATGGGTTATAATGTGGAATTAATGGAGTACTCGTGCCATGCTTTGCGATTATATAGCATCTGCTTCTTGATGTTTGGAGTAAACATTTTTACTAGCTCATTTTTCACTTCACTCAACAATGGTTTGATATCTGCTACAATAGCCACTTCCCGCAGCCTGATATTCGAAGCGGGCAGTGTAATAATACTGCCCGCTTTGATAGGAGTTAATGGTATCTGGATTTCTGCCAGTGTCGGCGAATTTGCCGCTATGATTACCGCTATTTCCTTACTATTATGCTTTAGAAAGAAATATGGTTACTAAAAGATCTTTAGCTCACCAACTTCAATACCTTTCTCTCCTGCCGTCACAATTATCACATCTTTGCCATTTTTATTCTTTACATAAAGAGGCTCTTCAATGAAAGTGTGGCTGTGTCCTCCAATAATAATGTCAAGATCAGAAGACTCAGCAGCAGCTACATCATCAGATGGTACATCATAATTTCCACCATCAAATCCAAGATGTGATAAGAGAATTACCAAATCACACTTTTGTTCATTTTTTAAATAAGCGGCATGCTTATTTATTTCCTCAATTGTATTCAAGCGAATTAAGCTATCAAGAGCTGTCACTGACACAGATGCTTTAAGATTTGTAGTAACTCCAATAATTCCTATTTTAAGGCCACCTCGCTTAACAATTGTATATGGCTTGATAACAACTTTCAAAACCGTATTAGAAAAATCATAATTACAGCAAAGAGTTGGATAATTAGCCATGGAAAGCCTGCGAAGCAATTCGTCCTGTCCATTATCCAATTCGTGGTTGCCCATTGCAACAACATCATAGCCTAAAGCATTCATTAATTCAAGTTCCAAATCGCCTTTGGCTACTGTGAAATAAGGAGTCCCTTGGTTATAATCACCGGCATCCAGCAATAAGACTTTATTCTTACCATATTTTGTTCTGGCCTCGTTGATGAACTGCAGGCGGCGATGTACCCCACCTCTGTCATCATTTCTGCCGAAACGAATAGGCTCAATCTGGCTGTGAGTATCATTAGTATGAAGAATTACCAATCGTTGAGCTTGTGCCCCTTGAAGAGCCAATAAGCAAATT
>JAAZCF010000358.1 GCA_012513425.1 Bacteroidales bacterium | reverse complement strand
GTGAGGATCCACCTCAAACCATTCCGAACTGAGAAGTTAAGCTCACTGGCGCCGATGGTACTGCGATACAATGTGGGAGAGTAGGTAGTTGCCAACTTAAAACTGAAGTTCTGTTTAGAAATAAACAGGACTTCTTTTTTTATTAAATAATTGATTAATCTTTTGCTGTTTATTGTTATTTCTCATTAATTTTTACAATCTTTGCAGCGCCAAAAAAATAATTTTATTATACCTTATCCATCATAGCGTAGCCGGAAATGAAAGACACAAATTTCATCATCAGCCTGAACCATATTTCTAAATGGTTCGGTGAAAAACAAGTTTTGAATGATGTCAATTTGAACGTTAAAGAAGGTGAATTCATCACAATATTAGGGCCTTCGGGCTGTGGTAAAACTACTCTTCTTAGAATTATCGCAGGTTTTGTAACACCTGACGAAGGAGTACTTGAGATAGATTCTAAAATGATGAATGATATTCCACCTTATCTAAGGCCGGTTAATACTGTCTTTCAGCGCTATGCATTATTTCCACACCTAAATGTATTTGATAATGTTGCTTTCGGTTTGAAACTTAAAAAAGTTCCACAAACTGAAATAGAACAACGTGTACGCAAGTCTCTTAAAATGGTTGATATGACAGACTATGAATGGAGAGATGTAGATTCTTTGTCCGGTGGTCAACAACAAAGAGTTGCTATTGCGCGAGCTCTAATTAATTCTCCTCATGTGCTTCTTCTCGATGAGCCATTATCAGCACTTGATCATAAAATGAGAACAGACATGCAGATGGAACTTAAAGCCATTCATAAAAATCTAGCTGTTACTTTTTTATATGTGACACATGACCAAGAAGAAGCTCTTACTCTAAGCGACAGAATTGTTGTAATGAACGATGGCGTCATTCAACAAATAGGCACTCCAATTGATATCTATAATGAGCCAGTAAATTCATTTGTTGCTGACTTTATTGGAGAAAGTAATATCTTAAATGGCACAATGTTCAAAGATAAAATCGTTAACTTCTTAGGACACGATTTTGAATGTGTTGATGAAGGTTTTGGGGAAAATATACCAGTTGATGTAGTTATTCGCCCTGAAGATATTTATTTGATGCAATCCCCAAACAAAGCATCAATGTTTGAAGGAATAGTCAAATCATGCATATTTAAAGGCATTCATTACACAATGACTGTTCTAACTGATGAAGGATATGAAATTATTATTCAAGATTATAATCCTTTTGAAGTAGACACAAAAGTTAGCATGATCATTAAAGCCCAGGATATTCAGGTTATGCACAAAGAAAGATTGTGTAATGAATTTGAGGCTACTTTGGTAGATGAGACACACTTGAAAATGTTGGGAACAACTTATGAATGCGAAGCACAAAGTATTTATCAAGGCGAGGATGTCAAGGTTATTGTTGAAGTAGATTTTGATAAGCTTGAATTGCTTGACGATTTTGAAAAAGCAGAAGTTATTGGTGATGTTCGCTTTATTTTGTACAAAGGAGACCATTATCATCTCACTGTGATGACTGAAGGCAGAGTAAATGTTTATGTCGACACAAATTATGTATGGGATGAACGCGATTTGGTTGGTATTAAGATTCTTCCGAAGGACATGAGGATTAAATTTGCAGCTGAGTAAAAATGAAAAAATTCTTCAGTTTCTTAAGCCGTCGCAGCAGTTGGAGCGTTCCTTACTTTATCTTCTTATTGATATTTATAGTATTGCCATTATTCTTGATTCTTGTCTATGCTTTCAGAAATCAAGAAGGACAATTCAGCCTGGAAAATGTAAAAACATTCTTAGCGGAGAAAGAGACAATAAATACATTGCTGTATTCAATCGGTATTGCGCTTATTAATACTTTAATATGCATAATCTTAGGATATCCTACGGCATATATTCTAAGCAATTCCAAGTTAAACCAATCTAAGGTTATGGTGGCTTTGTTTTTAATGCCGATGCTGATTAATGTATTGATGCGTACTCTTGCAACTGTCGCCCTTTTTGGCTTTTTGAATGTTCCTTTAGGTCAAACAACACTGATTTTCGGTATGGTTTATAATTACTTGCCATTTATGATTCTGCCAATCTATGTAGTTTTGAACAAACTGGATAAAAGCTATATTGAGGCAGCTCAAGATTTAGGTGCCAATCCTATTACCGTTTTCGTCAAAGTTACAATGCCATTGTCTATGCCAGGAGTTGTAAGTGGAATTATGATGGTTTTTATGCCTACAATCTCAACTTTTGCTATAGCAGAGTTGTTGACCATGAACAATATTAAATTGTTTGGAACAATAATTCAGGAAAATATCAATAATGGTATGTGGAATTATGGAGCATTGCTTTCTCTTATCATGTTGATATTGATTTTCGTTACCAATATATTTAATGATGACAAAGAGACATCATCAGTAGGAGGGCTAATCTAGTGAAATCATTTCTTGCCAAGGCTTATTTATGGGTTTTGCTTATTATGCTTTATGCCCCCATTCTTTTGATTGCAATTTTTTCTTTCACAGAAGCAAAAGTTTTGGGGAACTGGAACGGTTTTTCTTTTGGACTCTATCGTTCTCTTTTTACTCTTGGCTCTCATACTTCATTAATGGATGCTGTTGCCAATACCTTGATAATAGGATTGGTCTCTTCAACTTTTGCTACTTTACATGGAACAATTTCAGCAATTGGAATATTTAATATCCGCAACAAGAAGATTAAAGGAACTATGAGCACTCTGAATAATATCTCCATTCTAAATGCGGATATTATCACAGGAGTGTCTCTATTTCTACTTTTTGTTAGTTTGGGAGTAACACAAGGTTATGTTACCTTAACGTTGGCGCATATTACTTTCTGTACTCCATATGTGGTGCTGAGTGTGATGCCAAGATTGCAACAAATGAATCCTAATACCTATGAGGCTGCTTTGGATTTAGGTGCGACCCCTTTCCAGGCACTTTGGAAAGTAATTATTCCTCAAGTTAAAGGAGGTATGGTAGCAGGCTTTATTCTTTCTTTTCTTCTTTCTATTGACGATTTTGAAGTTAGTGTTTTCAATCTAGGAACCAATGGATTGCAAACATTATCAACATTTATATATGCAGATTCACGCAAAGGCGGATTAACTCCGGAGTTGCGTCCTTTAATTACCATTTTTTTCCTAATTATTTTGGCTATCTTGATCTATGCAAATGTCAAGTCAGCCAAGCAAAAAAAAACATCTAAAGCATAATGAAAAAACTTGTCAACATTGCACTTTGTGCGTTATGCGCATGTGTGATTGCTGCATGCGGTGGGGCTTCATCTCAAGACAGAGCCAATCAGCTAAAAATTTACAACTGGTCTGATTATATCGATGAAGACTTATTGGGCGAATTTGAGCAGTGGTATTTTGAACAGACGGGCGAAACTGTAGAAATCGTCTATCAAATGTTCGATATCAATGAAGTTATGTTAGCTAAAATTGAAAAAGGCGCTGCAGACTACGATTTGGTATGTCCTTCTGATTATATCATTGAAAGAATGATAAACCATGGTTTGGCTCAACCTATTGACAGAAATTTCGGTAATACTCCGGATTATACAGTAAATATGTCTCCTTTTGTTGTTGAGAATTTCGGCAAAATGAATACGCCGGGAAAAAATGCCAACGATTATTCTGTTGGTTATATGTGGGGTACAGTTGGGTTTATGTATAATGAAAACTATATTAAAGCTGATGAACTATCAAGTTGGGGAGCAATTCTGAACGATAAGTTTAAACAAAAACTATTTATGAAAGATGCTTTCAGAGATGTTTACAGCCCACTTTTGATATATCTCAACAGTAAAGGAGAATTGGCAAAACATGAAAACCTTGATGAACTTATGTATGATGTAAGTGATGAAAGCATATCAAAAGTCGAAGCAGTACTTAATCAAGCCAAAAAAAACATTGTCGGATGGGAAGTTGATTTCGGTAAAGAGATGATGACTCAAGAAAAAGCTTGGATTAACTGGACTTGGAGTGGTGATGCTATGTGGGCTATTGACGAGGCTAAAGAAGTTGGTGTTAATCTCAATTATACCATTCCTCAAGAAGGCAGCAATTTCTGGTTTGATGGCTGGATTATTCCAAAATATGCTGTGAACGTAAAAGCAGCCTCATATTTCATTAATTATATGTGTATGAGCGCCAATGCCATTCGCAATATGGATGCAACCGGCTATGTGAGCACAGTTGGTACAGAAGAAGTATTGAATAATCAAATTGAAATGGCTGCAGAATATGGGTATGATGAAGCTCATGATGCTTCATATTTTTTCGGTCCGATAGCTGATTCAGTCGTACTTAACACAATCATGTATCCTGACGGAGAGATAATTTCGCGTTGTGCTATGATGCATGACACTGACGAAAATACTGAACAATTGCTCAAAATGTGGTCTAGAGTAAAAGGTGATAACTTAAATCCGACAATATTAGTGTTGGTGTTGGTTGTTGTCGTAGCTTTGATTGTTTTTGCAGTGTATCGCAAACAAAAATCGTCAAGAAGAAAATCCAAAAAAAGATATATAGTGATAGCTATTGCTGTATTATCATGTTCATTCAGCGCTTCTGCTCAAACATGGGGCTTAAGTGCAAATACAGAATTGGAAACTGATTATTTCTGGAGAGGTATGCATTCTTCTAATATGGGTATAGCTTCTGATGTTGGATTCAATTATACAAGCGAAGATGAAAACTTATATGCAGAAACATATTTTTGGACTTTTCAAGGTGTAAATAGTGGAGAAGATCACTATACTGAATATCAGTTTACTCTTTATGGTGAGTTTCATGGTGCACATGCTGAGTATAATCACTATTTTGGAGATGTAGGAGAATTAGGCCTGGGTTATACCTTTGATTGGGAAATCCCCGTGTCGTTGACGCTATATACTATTCTTTATGGAGATGATTTTGTTGCCGATGAGACTGCTTCAACTCCGAACTTTTCAAACTATTTGGAACTTACGATTCCTTACAGCATAGGAAACTTTGACATTCAAACCACTTTTGGATTTGTGCCAAGAAGTTCTATTTATTATGAAAATGAAGGATCTTTTGCTATTAGCAATATGCTTCTAGAGCTAGGATATACCTTTGAACTAAATGATTGGTTATCATTACCAATAAAAGCCGCCGGAGGATATTCTCCTCTATATGAAAGCCCAATATTCTTTGCTACAGCAGGACTTTCAATCAATCTTTAGTAGATTAAAATAAAAGCCAAGCCAGCCAAGACGGCTCCGCTCATAGGCCCTACAATAGGGACCCAACTATATGACCAATCGCTCGTGCCTTTTTCCTTTATGGGAAGTAACGCATGGGCGATTTTCGGTCCAAGATCTCTTGCTGGATTGATGCCATAACCTGTGGTACCACCCAAAGACATACCAATAGCCATTATTAGCATTGTGACGGGGAATGCTCCAGCACTACCCAAGCCTATTTGGGCAGTGTTCTCAGATGTGCTGAGGACCAAAATTATAAAGACTAACACAAAAGTACCCATTATCTCACAAATAAGATTTCGAGAATAGTGACGAATGGCAGGGCTGGTACAAAAGCATGACAATATTGCGGAAGTGTCATCGGTGTCATCGAAATGATCTTTATAGAACACGTATACCAAAGTTCCTCCAAAAATACCACCAAGAATTTGAGCAATGATATATGCAGGGACCATGTCCCAAGAAAAACTTCCTGTCAAAGCAAAGCCTAATGTGACTGCCGGATTGAGATGGGCTCCGCTATAGGGTCCGGCAACAAACACTCCGCACATTACTGCAAACCCCCATGCCAGAGTAATTACACACCACCCGCTATTTTGGCCTTTGGTTTTGTTTAAATTGGAATTAGCTACTACACTGTTTCCCATGAACATCATTATGGCTGTGCCTAAAAATTCAAAAAACGATGCTGACATTAATTACTTATTTAAAGTTCTTGAAATTGCATCAACCCAACCTTGTTTTGCTTTGTTTTGGTCACATTGAGGAGTAAAACAACGATCTATTGAAAAAATTGACTTTAATTCTGAAATATTCTCCCAATATTCTATTGCAAGTCCTGCAAAGAAAGCCGCTCCAAGAGCAGTTGTCTCTGTGATGTGAGGACGAATAACTTTGCATGAAAGGATGTCTGCTTGAAATTGCATTAATAAATTATTTTGTGAGGCTCCACCATCAACTTTCAGTTCGCATAACTTAACCCCACTATCTTTTTCCATTGATGAAACTATATCCATGTTTTGAAAGGCAATCCCTTCCAAAGCTGCGCGAGCTATATGCCCGGCTGTTGAACCTCTGGTGATGCCGTAGATGCAACCTTTTGCGTATTGGTCCCAATAGGGAGCGCCAAGACCTGTAAGAGCAGGAACAAAGTAAACGCCTCCGTTATCGGGAACTGAAGATGCTAAAGATTCGATTTCTTTGCTGCAATGAATCAACCCGAGACCATCTCTGATCCATTGAACAACACTACCTGCAACAAATACACTGCCTTCAAGAGCATATATTGTTTGGTCTTTTATTTTCCAAGCAATTGTAGTCAAGAGGTTGTTGCGACTTGTGATAGGTTTGTCTCCAGTATTCATCAAAAGGAAGCAACCTGTTCCATATGTGTTTTTAACAGAGCCTGGTTCTATGCAGAGTTGGCCGAAAAGAGCGGATTGTTGATCTCCCACAATGCCTGCAATAGGAATACTTTCAGCAAAAATGGATTTGCTGGTATGACCATATATTTCGGAGCAAGATTTAACATCAGGCAGCATAGAGTATGGAATATTGAATAACTCAAGTAAATCTTTATCCCACTCCAAACTATGGATATTAAACAGCATTGTACGAGAAGCATTTGTAACATCAGTTACATGCACCTTACCTTTTGTAAGACACCAAATCAACCAACTGTCTATAGTACCAAATCGCAGTTTTCCATGCTCTGCTTTTTCTCTTGCACCATGAACATTGTCCAAGATCCATTTCAGCTTAGTGGCACTGAAATATGCATCTATAATCAACCCGGTTTTTTCGCGAATAATATCAATTTTGCCTTCACGTTTGAGAGTGTCGCAATAAGAAGAAGTACGCCTGTCTTGCCAAACGATAGCATTATAGACAGGTTCTGAAGTTTCTGCATCCCAAACGACTGTGGTCTCTCTTTGATTTGTAATGCCTAAGGCAGCGATGCTTTGGATGTCAAGTCCTGCTGAAGTTATTGCTTCAATCATGACTGCAGATTGAGAAGACCAAATTTCTTTTGGATTATGTTCAACCCAACCAGGTTTGGGGAAAATTTGTGAAAATTCTTTTTGGGCTAATGAGCATATCTCTCCTTTTTTATTGAAGATGAGGGCTCTTGAACTACTAGTGCCTTGGTCAAGGGCAAGAATATATTTGGACATCCTTAGTTTGTAACATATTATTTGATGCTAAAGGTAAAAATTATTTATGTATATTTGTGTTACATGAAGCAAACAAAAACACATATTATCTCTAGTTCAGATGGTTTGTCCATAGCAATTCTGGTTTGTGAACCTGAGACTGAGCCCAAGGCTATTGTTCAGATTGCACACGGGATGGCTGAGCACAAAGAGAGATATATCGCTTTTATGTCTTTTTTGGCCGACCATGGTTATATTTGCGTCATAAATGATCATCGAGGCCACGGAGAGTCTGTAAAAGTGTTTGATGATTTGGGCTATTTCTATAAAGGTGGAGCCAAGGCCTTATTGAATGATACATTTGAAGTGTCAAAATGGGCAAAGAATCGCTACAATGATATACCATTATTTTTGTTTGGTCACAGCATGGGTTCACTATTAGTAAGAGCCTATGCAAGGGAATATGATTATTATATCAATAAAATGGTAATTTGTGGATCTCCAAGAAATAATGCTTTGACAAGGTTAGCTAAATTGCTAACATATTTCTTCCGCCCTCATCAAAAGCCTGATATGCTTTACAAAATGATACTTGGAAATAAAAATAGATTATTTGAGTCAGAACGTTTGCCGAATGCCTGGTTAAGTGCCAACAGAGATAATGTAGTCAAATATAATCATGACAAATATTGTGGTTTTAAGTTTACCTCAAATGGATGTAGATCTTTATTTGATTTGATGAATGCTGCATATTCAAAGCATGGATGGCTGGTGAGCAGACCTAATATGCCAATTCTTTTCATTAGTGGCGGAAAAGACCCTTGTATGGTAGATGAAGATCATTTTTTGAAGGTGGTGGAGCGCATAAATAAAGTTGGCTACACCGATGTAAAATATATCATTTATCCAGGTCTCAGGCATGAGATATTGAATGAAAACGATATAAATGTTTTTTTCGATTTGCTCAACTTTTTTGATTCGGCTGACTAATCTACATATTTGATGACTGCCTCATTTCTCGGTCTAGCTTCAGGCTTTTCCAGAGCATAACCAAGTCCGATGCAGTATAGTAATTCATATCCTTGTGAGAAACCCAGTGTTTCAATGAAAGGAGTGAATTCAGGAACAGTGTTCATGGTGGAAGTAGGACCGCCCATCACTATAGAACCAACACCAAGTGCTGTCGCGGCAATGCAAATATTTTCACCAAGTAAGCCACAGTCTATAGGTGTGAAAGAGTTTGGCTTATGTGCGATGAAGATAACAGTAGGTGCTCCACGAAACATGTTTCGCTCTTTGCTTTCAGTTTGACTGGGAGCGGTTTGAACATTGGAAATGTCGGTAAGCCATTTTTGATTGTCAACAACTCTTAGTTCCCATTGTTGTGCATTCATAGCATTTGGTGCATTTATCCCACATTTTAGAATAAGATCAACAGTGTCTCTTCCTACAGGATTGTCAGCAAAATTGCGAATGCTCCTGCGAGTCATTATTGTTTGGATAGTAGTATTCTCTTCAGGTGAAAGAATCTGTGGCTCATGGACAACATTATTTGTTGAACATGCCGAAGCAGCCAAAGTTGCAATAAGAATTGCGCTTGTTAAAAATTTAGAAATTGTCATAATTGTAATAGATCTATTACTCCAAATTTAGTAGATTTTTTTTTGTTTTAATTACCTTTGTCTGCGATATATATATATTTCAGTAAACAATGGAAAGTAAAATATTTTTTTCAAATCATCCACTCATTCAACACAAACTTTCAATTCTTAGAGATGTTGAAACCGGAACCTATAAATTTAGAGATTTAGTTAATGAAATTGCAATGCTCATGGTATTTGAGGCTACTCGTGATTTACCTTTGGAGGATGTCAAAGTTCAGACTCCTTGTGGGGTAGCTGATTGTAAACGAATATCAGGAAAAACTTTAGCTTTTGTTCCGATTCTAAGAGCGGGAACCGGAATGTTAGATGGAGTGTTATCCTTGATTCCTTCAGCTAAGGTTGGCCATATTGGTCTTTATCGAGATGAAATGACACTCAAACCTGTAGAATATTATTGCAAACTCCCAAGTGATATTGAGAGTCGTGATGTGTTTGTAATAGATCCGATGTTAGCAACAGGCGGCTCAGCAATTAATGCAATATCTCAAATTAAATTGCGCCATCCTAGGTCTATCAAGTTCCTCTGCATCATTGCAGCTCCTGAAGGAGTCAAAGCCTTGAGAGAAGCTCATGAAGATGTGGATATCTATTGTGCAGGTCTTGACAGCCATCTTAATGAGAATGGATATATCGTCCCAGGCCTTGGTGACGCGGGAGATAGAATCTTCGGTACAAAATAATATTACAGGTATAAGTCTGTAAAACAGAACCTATTTACATCAAATAGTCCTTTGTCTGTAATCTTAAGTGAAGGTATTACGGGTAAGGATAGGAATGACATAGTCATATACGGAGAATTAAGTTTACAACCACATTCTCGGGCAAACTTATTGATTTCAGTATAACATTCGGCAGTCTCTTTTACAGAGAGGCTGCTCATGAGTCCAGCTATATCTAAAGGTAATACCATGTCGGTTTTATCAGCAGTGGCTACCATTGCGCCTTTGTTTTGAATTACAAGTTCACAAGCATGGACTATCTCTTGGTCGCTACAACCAATTGCAATTATATTATGACTATCGTGAGCAACACTAGTGGCAATAGCCCCTTTTTGTAAGGAAAAACCTTTTACAAAACAGACTACAGGTTTTGCTTTTTGATATCTGTTAAGCACTACAAGTTTTAACAAATCTTGCTGGATGTCACTTTCTAAGAACCCGTGGATAGAAAGTGGTCGCGCAGCAATCATGTCAGTCAAAATGGTACTATTATGAATTTGAATGGCTTTAATTTCTCCACATTTGTCGGGTACTTTTAAGAGTTTAGTATTAATATCGTTAGCATAAAAATTATTTATGCTTTTAGGCCTTTCAGAATGAAGAAGAGATTGACCATTTTTAGCAACTATATTACCATCGATATATGTTTCCAGAACATTAAAGTCTTCCAAATTATCAACAATTATGTAATCTGCAGGATCTCCAACACGCAATCTTCCGATAGGAAGATTATAATGTTCAATTGCATTACTAGAAGCAGCTCGAAGCACATCAAACAAATCATATCCCTCTTGTATAGCTTTTTTGACCAAGATGTTAATGTGACCACGTAAAAGGTCTTCAGGATGGAGGTCATCACTGCAAAACATTAATTGATTAGGACATAAATTGAAGAGAGGATGAAGCGAATCATAGTTTTTTGCAGCACTTCCTTGTCTGATTTGAATTTTCATTCCAAGTCTTGCTTTTTCCAATCCTTCTGAGACAGTGTTGCATTCGTGATCAGTGCTTATTCCAGCATTAACATAGTTCTTCAAATCATCACCACTAAGCATTGGAGCGTGGCCGTCAATTGGCTTTCCGGAATTCTTGGCGGCTTGTATTTTGGCCATAACCTCAACATCACCATATATGACTCCCGGATAATTCATCATTTCACTAAGAAAATGAATGTGAGGGGAGGACATCAGTTCTTTAATGAGATCAGAATTAATTTTTGCTCCTGTTGTTTCAAAACTAGTGGCAGGTACGCAACTTGGGGCACCAAAGAAAAACTTGAAAGGAGTCGTAAAAGAATTCCTAATCATATAGTTGATGCCTTCTATGCCGCACACATTTGCAATTTCATGCGGGTCGCTAATAGTGGCAACCGTGCCATGAATGACGGCAACCTTTGCAAACTCAACAGGAGACGACATTGAACTCTCAATGTGAATGTGTGAGTCTACCAGACCTGGAAGAATATATGAGTCGGTCTCTATAGAGCAAGGGGTGATTGCTTCGATTATTCCATCAGCAATCACCACCTCAGCATTTACTATTTGAGACTTCTCAAGGTCTATTACTTTTCCTTTTCGAGAGTATCGCATTTTTCGGGTTTAATAATAGCATTTAAAAATATACCTGCAAGTGCAGCAACTGCAAGTGCAGATAGTGTAATATTAAATGATCCAATAGAGAAACTGACTCCATTCTTTAAGCCAAGAGCACATACAAGAATTACACCAGCGATGATTGTGTTTCGTGACTGAGAAAACTGAATTTTATTCTCAACCATATTCCTGATACCTATAGCGGCAATCATACCATATAGAACAAAAGAAATACCTCCAACAAGAGCTGCCGGCATAGAATTAATGACTGCAGCAAATTTTGGACAGAAAGAGAAGAAGATTGCGAAAAGGGCAGCAATACGAACTACTCTAGGATCATAGACCTTACTTAAAGCAAGCACACCAGTGTTTTCACCATAAGTTGTATTTGCAGGACCACCAAAGAGAGAAGCCATAATTGTGGCACAACCATCACCTAATAAAGTGCGGTGCAAACCTGGATTTTCCATAAAGTTCTTATTACAAGTAGCTCCAATGGCAGAAATATCTCCAATATGTTCCATGATTGTTGCCAAAGCAATAGGCATGATTGCAATTATTGCCGAGATTGTGTACATCCAATCATGAACACCACCAAATACTGTCTGCTTCCATGCAATAGGAAAACCAATCCAAGCCGCTTCTTTTACTGAAGAGAAGTCAACGGCATAAGATTCAACACCAATAATATTGCCTACAACAATACAAACCAGATATGTACCAACTATACCCAACAAGATTGGCGTAATTTTCCACATACCTTTTGCAAAAATGTTACAATAGATTACAATTGAAAGGGCAACAAGAGCAACAATCCAGTTGTGTGAGCAATTGTCTATTGCTGTTGGAGCCAAACCTAAGCCAATTGCAATGATGATGGGGCCGGTCACAATTGGAGGAAAATATCTCAAGACTTTATTGATGCCTATCATTTTTACGATGATGGCCAATATTATGTATAATAATCCGGCAGCAGCAACACCAATACAAGCATAAGGTAACATTTCTGTGTTAGCAGATCCGTCAGCTAATCTTGGAGCAATAGTAGCATAACCACCAAGAAATGCAAATGAAGAACCTAAAAAGGCAGGCACTTTCATTTGTGTAAAGAGATGGAACAAGAGAGTGCCCAACCCAGCCATTGCTAAGGTTGTAGAAACATCAATGCCGGTAATGATAGGTACTAAGATGGTTGCACCAAACATTGCAAACATATGTTGCAATCCTAATACAATCATTCTAGGCCTTCCCAAAACACGAGCATCATAGATGCCTTCGTTATTTATGTTATTCATTGCTTATTTTAAGAAAATATAGTTACAGATGAATAAAACAGCAAAGATATACATAGGAATAGTAAGCTTCTTGAATTTACCTGTCAATACATTTATTACAACATAAGAGATGAATCCGATAAGAATACCATCGCTGATTGAGTAAGCAAGAGGCATAAGAATGATAGTGATAAAAGCCGGAATACTTTCACAAAAATCTTCCAAGTCAATATCTTTAATAGGTGTCAACATAAACAAACCTACAAGTATCAATGCAGGAGCAGTGGCAGCACCTGGAATTGCTAAAAATATTGGGGAGAAGAACAAAGCAATACCGAAGCAAACAGCAATAGTGAAAGCAGTAAGACCAGTACGACCTCCTTGAGAAACACCTGCTGAAGATTCAACATAAGTAGTTGTTGTGCTAGTACCAAGGCATGCGCCTGCGCATGTTGCAACAGAGTCTGCCATGAGGATTTTACCAATACCATCAACTTTGCCTTCTTTATTCATCATGCCTGCCTTTTGTGTAACTCCAATCACAGTGCCGATAGTGTCAAACATATCGATGAATAAGAAAGTGAAGACAACCTTGAACATATCCCAAGTGAAGATATTTGCCCATTCAAATTGACAGAATATTGGAGATACAGAAGGAGGAGTACTCACAAAGCCATTAATATTTGTAGCACCCATAGGAATACCAATAATAGTGGTGGCAAGGATGCCTATCAAAAGAGCACCTTTTACTTTTAAAACTAAAAGGACAGCAGTGATGACTAGTCCAATGATTGCCAATAGAGGTGTGCCTTCAGTAAGTTTGGACATAGAAACTAGAGTGGAACCATTATCAACAATGATACCTGCGCCTTGAAGGCCAACAAAAGCTATAAACAATCCAATACCTGCTCCGATAGCATTTTTTAAAGTGCGAGGAATAGCATTGACAATAGCTTCTCGAACATTTGTGAGAGTTAAAATGATAAAGATTACACCTTCGATTAAAACAGCAGTCAATGCAAATTGCCAACTATAACCCATAGTGAGGCATACAGTAAATACAAAAAAAGCATTTAATCCCATCCCTGGGGCAAGACCAAAAGGCTTTTTGGCATAGAATGCCATTACTAAAGTACCTATGATGGCTGCAAGAGCTGTGGCAGTAAACACGGCTTTTGTATCCATACCCATACCAGCTAGATTTGAAAAGATTGAAGGATTAACAGCCAAAATATAGGCCATTGTAAGGAAGGTGGTAATACCGGCGACTACTTCGGTGCGTACATTATTGATACCAGGCTGAAAGCCGAATAATTTTTTCAACATAATCTCTTAATGTTTAGAAATTCCACTTTATACCAAGGCATGGACGAGCCACAAAGCCTTTTGTTGAACCAAAATCTGCAGCTAATTCAACTTCACCACCAATGTTTAGATGTTCTCCAAGAGCATACCAAAGTTGGGGTTCACTAATGAAAATAGATGATGATTCACCACCTTGAGTTTCAAAGTACGGGTTAGGGTATAGCATATGTTTTTGCCACCAAAAGTCAGCAAAACCTGAGAAACGCAAGCCTTTAGCTCCGAACAAGTCGTCAATCCCCCATACGAAAGTAAATTGTAGAGGAATGCCTTCTTCTGCACCTCTAATTTTCTTATATAGAACTTTGAAATTAAATACATCTTTCCAATCGTTGCTATGTAAGCAATAATCCACTCCGGCTAAAACCGCATGGTTGATTCCAAAAATACCATCTTTAGTGGCATCACCAAGGTGCAAACCACCATTGTACTCTAATTGGAGGCTGAAAGCCCCAAGTTTGCTATCTTGCCAAAAGTTAAAACAACGAGCTAATTCAAAATAATTATCATTAACTGATACATTTTGAGTCATACTATCATCTATGCCGATATTCTCATCGATGAAGAAGAAGGTATTACCCCAGTTGTCGTTTTTGAACATTTCAAAAGTCAGAGTTACAGATTTACGATCTTTTCCAAAATCGTAGAAAGTTTGAAGATTTGTTTGCGCAAAAGCAGAAACTGTTAATGCAATAGCGCCAAGAGATAAAAGTAATTTTTTATACATAGGTCGTTAGTGTGTTGATAGTTAATTAATTAATGAGATCCCTTATTATATTAATCAAAATTTGTATAATTTTTTTCGAAGATAAGTATTCTTTGTGAAGGAATAGTAAAACTTAAATAGTTTATAGATTTATTTTATCATTTTGTATAATTTCATAAAGTGATTTATACTATGAAACAACTTGAAGTTTGTTTTGGAATTGCTTCAATAAAAAAGGATGAATTTTTCAATTCATCCTTTTTTATTGATATGGTATTATTGACTATTCTTTGTTTTTCTTGAAATCTTTTACGATTGAATAAGCAGCTTTAGGCTGAAAATCCTTGTCGAAAAGCAATGGATAGTTTCGTGCACCCAACCATGAATCAGCATCAGCAAGATTCCAGAAAGTAACGCAGTCAATTACGTCTTTGTGGTTTCGGAAAGCGCGGAAAATCATTGCATATTGGTCATTGAATCTTTGCTCTACTTCAGGGCTGATTTCTTCACCTTCGGTGCTGAAACGCAATCTACCACCCATTTCACGGTTAACGCGAACGTCAAGCTCAGTTACATGGATATGACTAACAATTTTTGAATATTTTTCAATAGCAGCATTGATCTGATCTTCGCTTGGTTCATAAGCATTGTAGTGACCTTGCATACCGATACCGGTGATTGGAACACCTGCATCTTGCATTTTCTTAACCATATTGTAAATTTTATCACTCTTTGCAGGATCGCACTCATTGTAGTCATTGTAGAATAGAATTGCGTTTGGATCGGCTTCGTGAGCGAATTGAAAAGCTTTAGCGATAAATTCATCACCGCAAAGTTGGTAAAGTCTGCTTGGACGATAAGGATCCTCAGCATCTGGATCGTCTGACATAGCTTCATTTACAACATCCCAAGCATATATGACATCTTTGTAACGATTAACCACTGTTGTGATGTGCTCTTTTAGTCTCTCGTAGAATACTTCTTTTGAAACAGGATTTTGCTCGCTGTCGTAGAACATCCAGTTAGCGAATTGACTGTGCCATACAAGGCAGTGACCACGAAGTTTAATGCCATTTTCGCGGCAGAAATCAGCAACCTTGTCGGCTTCTTCAAATTTCCAAACGCCTTCTGCCGGATGAATCTCACCTGGCTTCATTACATTCTCGCAAGTCATACTGTTGAAATTGGCTTTTACAAGCTCCATTTGTTCAGGAACAGATACATTGCGTGGATTAACAGCAACACCGATCATAAAATACTTTTTGTATGCGTCTTTTAGACCAGCTGGCTCTTTGGCGCAAGATGTTAATGTCATTGCTGCAACAAGAGCTACCAAAGTAATTTGTAATAATTTTTTCATAGGGTAAATAATAGGTAGTTAATTTGAATTCGTTTAAAAAAGTATGTATCAATACAAATATAAGAAATAATTTTTCTACTTTAGTCTAAAAAATTATTAAACGCAATTAATATGTCTATTCCAACACCTCATAACAAAGCCTCCAAAGAGCAAATTGCAAAAACTGTAATAATGCCAGGCGACCCAATGCGCAGCAAAATGATAGCTGAAACTTTTTTAGATAATTTGGCTCTTGTAAACAATGTAAGAAATGTTCAAGGTTATACGGGTACCTATAAGGGCGTGCCTGTCACTGTTATGGCAAGTGGAATGGGGCATCCTTCCATTGGAATATATTCTTATGAATTATTTCATTTTTATGATATTGACCAAATTATTCGCGTTGGCAGTATTGGCGCTGTCAGTGATGCCACACCATTGAGAAGTTTGATTATTGCAGAAAAAGCATATTCTAGTTCTAATTATAATAATTTCTATGCAAAAAATGGGAACCGTGCCGGCTATGTTTATGCAAATAAAGAATTGTGCTCAAAGGCAGAAGCAGTGGCACAAAAAATGGACATTGATTACAAATTGGGACCTATTCTAAGTAGTGATACGTTTTATACTGATGAAGATGAGATGTCTATGTGCTTAAAGTTGGGCCTTCTTGGTGTCGAGATGGAAAGTCTGGCATTGTACCTTAACGCGAATAAATGTGGAAAGAAAGCATTGACTATTTGTACTGTGTCTAACATTATTCCAAAAGGAATAGACCTTCCTAGTGAAGACCGTCAAAATGGCTTTAAAGATATGGCCAGGGTTGCTTTGGAATTAATTTAGAAAATCAAAACCATTTTTGAAATCCGCTCATTAGTTTCTGGGCTTGAAACCGGTATAAAGATTGACCATATTGAAGCTAAGTGATTTGAAATGAGCTTCAATAAAGCCCGATGAATGCATCATTTCGCAAAAATCTTTGCCATTTTGAAATTCGTAAATTGTGGCTGGCAAATAGTGATAGGCTCCTTTATTACCGGAAATCAATTTTCCTAAGCAAGGAATGAAAGTTTTGTAATAGAATTGGACCAATTTAGAGAAGAGGCCTTTTTTAGGTATAGCAAATTCTAATATGACAACTTTTCCTCCTGGCTTCAAAACTCGAAGCATCTCACAAAGACCTTTTTGAGGGCTTCTGAAGTTTCTTATACCGAAGCCAATCGTCACTACATCAATGCTGTTTGCCATAATAGAAGTTGCTTCGCAGTCTTCTTTGCTGAAATTAATAAGCTGAGATAGCCCCGCTTTATTTGCCTTGGCTTTTGCCTCCTCCAACATGTTTGCAGAAATGTCCAATCCGTAAATCTGTTGGAATTGTAGTTTTTTCGCCATACTAATAGCAAAATCTCCTGTTCCTGTTGCAAAATCAGTAATATTATCATGAGGCACGAGAGTGACTTCTTTGATGGCTTTTGAGCGCCATTTCTTGTCAATGCCAAACGACAATAGGTGGTTAAACAAATCATAAGTTGGAGCGATGTTGTCAAACATCGACTCTACGTTATTTCTGCTGATGATATTGTGGCCTGAAGATTCCAATGTTATTGAAGATCTCTTATGCGAATTTCAATTTGATTATTTTCCTTATAGTGATCAACAATAGGTGATAAATCTGTATTGCCGTAGTGGTAAGGATAAACAATGTGTGGTTTTATGCTGTCAATGGCTTGAATGCACTGCTCAACTGTCATAGTGTATGGCTGATTGACCGGCAAAAAAGCTATGTTTATATTTTGGATGGCCGAAAATTCATCAATTGGCTCTGTGTCGCCAGCAATGTATAATCTTAAATCATCTATATCTAGTAAATAGCCAACATCGCGGCCTTTTGGATGAAAATTTTCATGTCCTTCTGAAGAATTATAAGCTGCAGTGGCGGTGATTTTAATATTTGCTATTTCTTGTGAATCTCCAACGCTCATGGCAATGCTTTTACCACTTAGTTCACTTACCCTTTTGTTGCTATAGAAGGCTGTATTTGATTTACTGAGAGTTTCAATTGCTTTAGCGTCGTAATGGTCTCCATGCTCATGAGTAACCAATATGATGTCAGCTTTAGGCAAAGATTCATAATTTTCAGCATAAGAAGACACGGGGTCAATATGAATAATGGTTCCGTCAACTTCTATCATTAAAGTTCCATGCTTAATGAAAGTGATAGATACTTTTCGCCCGGCATTGGTTGAAAATATGTCACTTTCATACTTGGTCGTTTCCATAGATGCTTGGACCCATGCAACATAACCTCCTTCCAAATCAACAACATTAAAACCTTGCTTGTGAAGGTATTGTGCAGCTTCTGCGGAACGTCTGCCGGTGCGGCAATATAAATATACCGGTTCTGTTTGGGCGAGTTTAGTAACTTCAGAATAAAACAAAGTACTATCTTCCCAATTAATTGGCCTGGCACCCTTAATATGTCCGGCTTGATATTCATCAGGTCTGCGAATATCAATTAAGGTGGCATTGTAGTTTTCGGATAGTTCGCGTGAAAAATCTTTTGGAGAGATGACTCTTGTTTCAGCCTCAGGCGATGCACAGCTAGTACAAAGAAATAGAAACGAACTAAAAATAATAGAGAAAAATGTATTCATAATAAAAAGGTTTTTACTACAATGACTTTTTGTTGCAGAACTCTGCAAGCAGTTCAGATAGGTTCTTGTATCTGAGAAATTTTTCTTCTCTTGCAAAATGAATAGCATCTTCTCTATGTTGTAATATATTGCCGGTATAAACCAATTCTCTCGCCTTGTCGCCAAATTGCTCGCTTGTTAAATCAAAGCACTGGCCATTGACAACATTGTAACAATGCATGCCATTTTCTGTATGCATGGCATAAACATCACCACCAAAAATATCTTGAGCTAAAAAAGCAGTGATGGAACATTGCCCCAAAGTTTTGTTGTCAAGAGTCCATTCTGGCTGCAATGCCGGACCGCAAGTCTCTTTACACCAAATGGTTGAAAGAGCTTTATAAAGATCCAGAGGAGTTTGAATACCTTTATATAGGGTAGAAATAGCATTTACTTTGGCCGCTGCCTGGTGCCCATAAAAAGCAAATGAATTAAGAGAAGAATCATTAATCATAATGCAAAATTAGATAAATTATTCTTATATTTAGTAAAAGTCCTCACGATAGATTTTTTACTATTGAATGATTGATCAAATCAGTTGTTGTATATGTCAAAGAATAATAATTTTGCATCAGAAACAAAAACAAATAACAATTAAAAACGAAATCATTATGGCTAAAAAATTTAAATGCACAGTATGTGGTTATATCCACGAGGGTGACACAGCTCCAGAAAAATGCCCAATTTGCGGAGCACCTGCTTCAAAATTTGTTGAAATTAAAGAAACGGATGACAAATTAGCTTTTGCTGATGAGCATGTACTTGGTGTAGCAAAAGATGTTAAAGATCCTGAAATATTAAAAGGGTTGCATGACCATTTTAATGGTGAATGCACAGAAGTAGGTATGTATTTGGCAATGAGCCGTCAGGCTGATAGAGAAGGATATCCTGAGATTGCAGAAGCTTTCAAACGCTATGCGTGGGAAGAGGCTGAGCATGCTGCCAAATTTGCTGAATTGCTTGGTGAGGTAGTGTGGGATACTAAAACGAATCTTTATAAGAGGATGATGGCTGAATCAGGCGCATGTGAAGGGAAAAAACATATTGCAACTTTGGCAAAACAACAAAATCTCGACGCGATTCATGACACTGTTCATGAGATGGCAAAAGACGAAGCACGTCATGGAAAAGGTTTTGAAGGCCTTTACTACAGGTATTTTAAAAAGTAAATAGTACTTTTTAAGTAGGTATGAGAAGAGTAACTAATTATTTAGTTGCTCTTTTTTTTCTATAAACATAAAAAACACCAAATTTGTTGTAACATTTTTGGCGTTTATGCGTCTTTTAGTTGTATTAATTATTAAACAAACACAATGAAAAGATTTTTTTTATGTATAATCGCTTTTGCAATGATTGCTTTTTCATCGGCAGAAGCTTCTGCTCAAAGCAGAGTTGATCAACTTTATGCTAATTTTTCATCATGCCGAAATGTAGAAAGTTTTGAATTGAAGGGTATTCTAATGAGGTTTGCTGCAGGTTTTATGGATCATTCAGATCCTGATGAGGAAATAGCTGCACAATTCTTGAAATCGGTAGATAAAATCCAAGTATTGGATTTATCTTGTTGTACAGAATCTGATAGAGAAAGATTTCTCAGCACTGTAGACCAATTACAACTGGATGGTTATGAACTTCTAATGGAAGCTTCTGATAGCGAGGAAAATGTGAAAATATTTATAAAACATAAAAAGGATACGATTGTAGATTTCTTGTTACTTGCATCAGGTGATGAAGCAACAATGGTTAGAATAAATGGCAAAGTTCCAGTCTCATTGCTTCAATATATGACAAGCGAAGCTCAATCAAAAGTAGCACAAAACTAAGTCTACAAGATGGAAGCAGCGGAATTTAAAGAAAAGTTCATACCATGCAAAAATCGCTATTATAGCATCGCATATCGTATGTTACTCAGTGGGGAAGATGCTGCAGATGCTGTTCAAGACTTATATTTAAAGCTATGGGGCATGCGTGACAAATTAGATAAAGTAGCCAGCCCCGAAGCTTTGGGTGTAACAATGGTGAGAAACCTCTGCATTGACAAACTTAGAAAGAAACAGAAACAGCCTCAAAATATGGCTGAAGATCTGATGGCAATGCGGCAGATAGTGGCTCAAGAAGGAACTAATGATAGTGAACTAAAGCTACAAATGATTGAAGCCGAAATTGAGAAGATGCCAGAAGGTCAAAAAAGAATATTCTATTTAAGATATCATAGAGATTGCTCAGTAAAGGAAATTTCAGAGATAACCGGTCTTTCTTCAGTCAATGTCAGGGTTATCCTAAATAGATTAAAAAATAATTTAAAGAAAGAACTCGTAAATATTGCAGTATGAAAACAGATTCTTTAAAACAACTGATTGATGAGCATTATCAAAAGATAGAAGCTCCTGAAAGTTTGAATGATAGTATATTAGCTGTGATTGATGCTGACCAGAAAACAAGTGTTAATAAAAGAAATAAAGTGATCTTCACTCCAGTGATAAGGTGGGCTGCAGCAGCTTCTGTGATTATTGCTATCGGACTTAACTTTGCTCTTCGTGATAATATGAAAGACACTTGTCAAACACCTGAGCAGGCATATCAAGAAATAGAAAATGCTTTGGCCATTATCAGCACTTCTTGCACAAAAGCTTACGATATTTACGCTGTTCAAACAAATAAACCAATACAAATAATTGAAAAAACTTTGAAATAATGAAAAAACTTACAATACTTTGTGCAATATGCATGATGATACTGACATCTATCTCAGCAAAAGCCCAACCCGATCTTTATAAAAAATATGCTAACATTCCTGGGATTACAAAAGTTTATATTTCACCTTCTATGATGAAACTGGTTGGCGCGGCTGCAGTGTCGGAGTCAATGGGAGAAATGGATGTAGAAGTAGAGCAATTGATTTTAAAAATGAGAGAGATGTATCTCATTTCTACAGAAGATTCTAAAGTGTCTATTGATTTGAAAAACGATTTTGACTCTAAAATAAAGAATAAAAATGTAGAGCTATTGATGGAGGTAGCAGATGGTGATGATAATATCCATATATATAGTGAATCAAAAGAGAATCTGATTAACTCAATATACTTTTTTATTACTGATAGTTCAGAGACGGTAATGATAATCTTTACCGGAGATTTGAAACCGGACGATTTGGCAAAAATTATAAAATAATCATAAAAAAAGAGGGTGACTAAAAAGTAAAACTAAAAGTCATTCTCTTTTTTTTATTGCTGGAGAAGTACCTTGTGAGTAGGATATGTAATCTCAGCCGGAACTCTGAATGTGAGTTGACACTGAATGTCATCGGAAGAAGCTGCGATTAGCAATTTATAATCTCCGGAATCTGTCACCCATGCTACTCGATCCTCATCGTAAGATGCAATATCATAAGAGTCAAATTGCATAGTGATAGTCTGGCTTTGACCTGGTTGAAGAGTATTGGTTTTTGCAAAAGCTTTCAACTCTTTGACCGGCTTATTCATAGTAATGCTTTCAGGAGCTGAAACATAGGCTTTAACTACTTCTTTTCCTGCTGCTTTACCGACATTTTTAACGTCAACTGTGACCATATATTTAAAACCTTCTTTAGAAACTTTGGCATTGCTGTATTTAAAAGTGGTATATGATAAACCATAGCCAAATGGATAACTGACTGATTTCTCAAATTTGTCGAAAAAGCGATAACCTACGAATATATCTTCAGCATATGTGACATAGTCAACATCCTTCAAAGGTTCAGTGCGTGCTTCTCGACTCGCAATATAATTATTAGGGAAATTAGCAGAAGCCCCGATGTCCATGATGTCAATTGGGAATGTTGATGTTAATTTGCCGCTCGGGCTTATAGCGCCGCAAAGAATGTCAGATATAGCATTTCCGCCTTCTTGACCGCATTGCCATGCAAGCAAAATAGCATCAGGGACTTCTTTCCAACTGAATGTTTCCACAGGTCCGCCAATATTCAAGACTACAATACTTTTCTTTCCTTTTGCTTTAAAAGCAGCAGTAACATCATTAATTAATGCTTTTTCAGAAGCAGTTAGATAAAAATCACCTTCAATAGCTTTGCGGTCAGCGCCTTCTCCGGCTTGACGACTGATGGTAATTATTGCTGCAGAAGAATTTCTGGCAGCTGCAGAAATTTCGTTTTTAGCAACTATGCGCTCTGAAGGCCTGAATCCACCCCCGAGCAACTGATATCTTTTGCCACTTGCTTGGTTTTTAGCTTTTTGCGCTTCCAAATCTTTAGTATATGCATTTTTCAGTTTCTCATTGATGGTGAACCCGTTGTTGGCAAGGCCCTCAACAGGGGAAACAACATAGGCCTTATTAACATCTCCACTACCTGTGCCTCCTGCAATGAAATCATAACTTCCGACACCAAATAAAGCCAATTTGGCTTTTGCCAAAGGCAAGGCATCATTGTCGTTTTTCAAGAGAATCATTCCTTCTGTTGCCGCATTTCTTGCTACCTGTGCATGAGCATTCAAGTCAGGCTTATTTGAATAAGAAGTACCATTGAAACGCAAGCTCTTTGTTACAATTTCCAAAACTCTATATACACATGCATCCAAGTAACTTTCATCTAAAGTTCCTGCTTTCACAACATTGATGATAGCTTGGCTTTGGGCAGGATTACCAGGCATAAGCAAATCATTGCCGGCCTTCATCATAGCTGATGCGTCTTTTCCTCCGTTCCAATCAGTCATGACCATTCCTTCAAATCCCCATTCATTACGAAGGATAGTAGTGATAAGGTCTCTAGACTCGCTGGTGTGTGAGCCGTTGATTCTATTGTAAGAACTCATAATGGTCCATGGCTGGCTTTCTTTAACGGCAATTTCAAAACCTTTTAGATAAAGTTCTCTGGCTGCTCGAGGACTAATGATAGCATTAACATTATTTCGATTAGTCTCTTGATTATTAAAAGCAAAATGTTTTAGTGAAGTGCCTACATTGTTGCTTTCCACACCATTAATCATAGCGGCGGCAATTTTTCCTGTAACCACAGGATCTTCTGAATAATATTCAAAATTACGACCGCAAAGAAGACTGCGGTGCAGATTGATTGCTGGGGCCAGGAGTATATCTACTCCATATTCTTTTACCTCTTGACCAACTGCCTTTCCAACTTGCTCCACAAGGGTTGTGTTCCAAGATGAAGCCATGACTGTCGCTACAGGAAAACCTGTGCAATAGAAAGTGTTGGTTTGATCATTTCTAGTTGGAGAAATTCTAAGACCGGCAGGACCATCGGCCATGACAAAGGCTGGAATACCAAGTCTATCAAAGGCATATGAAGTGCCTGCAGCGCCTTGAACTAATACGCTAGATTGACCAACAATAGGTGCATTCCCGTTACCGTACCTACTTGCGCCGGTTACTAGTGTTGCTTTTTCCTCTAAAGTCATAGCTGCAATCACCTCACGGATGTTATCTTTGCTAAGCTTAATAGGCTGAGCTATTGCAAGGTTACTTACTAAAATAAGAGTCAGTAGAGCAAGTTTTTTCATTATAATTGGATGTTATAGGTTAAAGTCTAACATTGAACGTGGACAAGCGGCATTGAGCCTCATGAAGCCAAGGCCTTCATCACCAAACATAATACCACTATTGAGGGCTATCCCTACCTTGTTGATAAAGAAATCTTCAAGAAGAGATTGATCTTCAATTTCCAAAGCTTCTTTTCCTGCCAAAACCTTTAGCAAAGGTCTACAATCCAACCATACTAAATAAGAGCTCTGTGGCCTAATTGGGAGAATCATTTGTTTGCCATCTTTGCCTTTGAAGTTAGTAAATTTATCTTCGAGATAAAAAATATTATCTTCTATATATTTTACTGCTGCATCTCTCCAAGGCTTACCTTTGGTATAAGCAGCCATCATGGCTAATGAAGCGACAATGCAAGGACAGCATAATTCGTTGATTTCAAGCCAATCAAAGAAAGGTTTGGATAGGCTGAGATTGGTGACTACAGCAAAAGAAGCGGCGAAACCAGGGATGTTGAAGGTTTTGGATGGGGCTCCCAGTGTGATGCAAATATCAGCAGCCTTTTGACTGACAGAAGCAAAAGGAATATTTTTGTTGCCCCACAAAGCAAGGTCACTATGTATCTCATCTGAAAGAACTAATACCTGATGTGAGTAACAAATTTCTGCTAATGAAATTAATTCTTCTCTTGTCCACATATATCCTCCAGGGTTGTGAGGGTTGCATAGAATTATCATTTTAGTGTCAGGATTCTCATTTAAGAGTTTTTCAAGATGATCCAAATCCATCTTATGATCTTTGAGCGGATTGCGCAAGACTATGCGGCCATTGCCCTGAGGTACATTTGTAAAAGGATGATAAACCGGAGATTGGATGACTATTTTGTCACCGGGCTTTGTGAAATAATTGATAACGTAGCCAATGCCTCTGACAATGCCAGCAATGAACACAATGCTGTCGGAATGAACTTTCCATGAGTGTTCTTTTTCCAACCAATAAGCGATGATTGGCTTTAATTCGGATGGTTCAACATTATAACCATAAACATCACTATCTATGTATTGTTGAAGTACTTCTTTGATGCATGAAGGAGAACGAAACTCCATGTCAGCCACCCATAAGGGAGTAATATCATCTCGTCCGAAATATTTAGTTAATGTGTCGTATTTGTAAGAATAAGTGCCTTTACGGTTTAAAATTTCATCAAAATTATATTTGTTTTCCATAAAATCATTAGATTGAATTTAGGAAAGTAAAGATACAATATTTTGTACTATTTTTGCTTTATGTACGATTTAATAAACTATGCAAAGCAATATAATAATCTGTCTTATTTTCAAACAGACCCTATTATATTTCCAAGACATTTTGCGGAACTATATAAAATAGAAAAAGCCAGTCTTCAAGATGTGGAAACATCAGCTGTTATTTCTGCTCATTTGGCATGGGGAAGAAGAGATATGATAGTGAGAGACTGTAGACGTGCATTTGATGAGATGAATTGGGCGCCTTACGAATATGTAATGGCTGGCAATTATAAAAATGATGACAGTTCATTACATAGGACGGTAAAGTGGAGTGAATTTGCACAGATATGTACTAATCTGAAATCATTCTATACTAACAATAATTCTTTGGAATTTCTCAATCAAGATGACATTAGAACGACTATTTATGGACAGAAGAGTAATCCGAATGCGGCAAACAAAAAAATAAATATGCTTAGAAGATGGATGGTCAGAAATGATGGAATAGTTGATTTAGGACTCTGGCACACAATCTCTGCTGCAGATTTGATTATTCCTTTAGATGTGCATGTCCATAGAGTAGCTATGGAAGTAGGTCTTACTAGAAGAAAGCAGGCAGACCTAAAGACGGCATTAGAAATTACTGAAGGTTTAAAAAAAATCTTCCCAGGCGATCCTTGCCTGGGAGACTTTGCCTTATTCTCTTTTGGAGCCGATAGAGGTTCAAAATAGATATTACAATATTCTATCTTCTTCTTTAAGATAGATCGTGCTTTTCTCATGAGAGGCTTGGTCACCCAATAAGGCTAAAGCCGTAGCATAATAAGCTTCTTTGATTATAGTCTCAGGTTGTCTGCCGGTAATTACACCATGGCAGAAAGCATGCATAAGCTCAACTGATCCATCTGCTGTCGCTCCAACACTGCTAGAACCATCAGTAGTGATGACTTTGTCGGTGAAGCGAATGCCCGGGTCAGTAGAACCACTCTCTTGAGACCAGCTGCTGCCGGCAAAAGCTTGGTTACTGAGAATGCCTTGCTCTATTTGAATCAAGAATTGCTCTATACCACTTTTCTTTGCAGGGTCTTCGCTATACATAATACCTTTTACCAAATCAATTGTGCCTTTTGATCCTAGGATGAACTCACCCATGCCGAAATGTTTGTTGGAGATGATTGATTCGAAAGTCATATGTACTCCATTTGGGTATTCGTATATTACAGATACATTATCAAACACCTCTCTGGAGTCTTTCCAATAGCGAATGCTACCCATTCCTGTGACGCACTGGGGATATTGACCCATTGCCCAAGATCCGTTTTGAAGCTGGTGACAAGCTAATTCTGTCATCAAGCCTCTAGAAGACTGATTATATAGACGCCAGTTTATTCTTTTTTCAAACTCAGGAGAAGGGCATTCGCGCCTCCAATCATTGTTTCTATACCAGTAATTGCGCACACCAACTACTTCCCCAATAGCACCGGAGTGGATAAGCTCCATAGCTTTGATGTATTTAGGGTCAAATAGTCTTTGCTGTCCCACAACAAATACTTTTCCAGATGACTGCCATTTGGCAATCACTTCTTTGCATTGGTCAATGCTGTATGCCAAAGATTTTTCGCAAAATACATTTTTGCCTGCATCAAACGAATCTATTGTAATAGGTGCATGAAGGTTCAAAGG
>JAAZCF010000026.1 GCA_012513425.1 Bacteroidales bacterium | reverse complement strand
TAATAAACAAATCAACCCACCCCGTTGCCACATCATGCCTCCTATCCTGCGGATACCAAGCCCAATTACAAGGTCTCAAGCACCTTTCAGGATGAGGCATCACAATTAAGTGACGACCATCTTTACTACAAACACCTGCAATACCCTTTGGAGAACCATTAGGATTTGCAGGATAGCTATCGTAATTATACTGCATAGCCACACAGAAATCTTGATCTTCCAACGACTTGCCAGCAGGCAACTGGAATTTACCCTCTCCGTGAGAAACCCAAATACCTAAAGAAGAACCTTGGAGAGATTTGAGCATAATAGAAGGTGATTGAGGTATATTGACACCTATAAAAGCACATTCGTGCTTGTGAGAATCATTATGTTTCATCTTAGGCGAAGCCTCTCTGTTATCTGGAGTTACAAGCCCTAATTCAGCCATCAGTTGACATCCGTTGCAGACACCAAGGCTAAGAGTATCTTTTCTTGAATAGAATCTATCAATGGTGGATTTGGCCTTCTCATTAAAATGAAGAGCACCTGCCCAACCTTTAGCAGAACCAAGCACATCAGCATTTGAGAAGCCACCAACAAACACAATCAACTTCACATCATCCAGAGTTTCTCTACCGGAAGTCAAGTCTGTAGTATGCACATCTTTCACATTGAAGCCTGCCATATAAAGAGCCCAAGCCATTTCCCTTTCACTATTCGAGCCTTTTTCTCTGATAACAGCAGCAATTGGCTTATTCTTATCATTATGGGCAAACAAACCATCGCGCCATAGTTCGTGCTCAGGGAACTTGTATTGAAGTGGCTGTAACTTATAATTAGCAAAACGAGACTCAGCTGCAGAGCCTGCCGTCTGTCTCTTATCAAAGAGATAAGATGTCTTGAACCATTCGTCGCGAAGACTATCAATGTCAAAACTAAGCTCAGCTTCGGAATATTTGATTTCTGCAGTTCTGTCTGCATGAGTTTCTCCTATCACATAATAAGATACGT
The DNA here is from genome assembly GCA_012513425.1 of Bacteroidales bacterium. GTDB lineage: Bacteria > Bacteroidota > Bacteroidia > Bacteroidales > UBA932 > Equibacterium. Next base: position 3,394 of record JAAZCF010000026.1, on the reverse strand, counting down.
CAGCTTCTTTAAGCACAACTTCAGCTAAAGGATCATTTACTTGCAGCACAACTGCAGGCACTTCACTAAAGAGAATATTAGAATTAAAGTCTGAAAGATCTACTTTAAAGCCTCCGGTTGTATTAGGGAAGCAACTTTCCAGCAAGGTAGTAAGCAAGCCACCGGCAGAAACATCATGGCCGGCAAGCAGCAATTCTTTTGACACAAGCTGCTGAACAGCATTGAAGCATTTCTTAAAATAAGAGGCTTCAACATCCGGACATTCAGCTCCTACAGCAGATAGAATTTGAGCAAAAGCAGAGCCTCCTAAAGGAAATTTTGTAGTCTTTGCGAATGGCAGATATATCAAACTTGAGCAACATTTTTCAAAATTGGCATGAACCGTCTTGTTAATGTTTTTTACTCTGCCAACAGTTGAAACGATGAGGCTACCTGGAGCCAACACTTTGCTGCCATCTTTATATTTCTGAGTCATTGACATAGAGTCTTTTCCGGTAGGAATATTTATTCCAAGCTCGCATGCAAAATCACTGGCTCCTTTCACTGCACTATAGAGGCGACTGTCTTCACCCGGATTGCGGGTAGGCCACATCCAGTTAGCACTTAAGCTGACGCCATCCAGGCCGCCATCAAGCTCCGCCCAAACCATATTAGTAAGAGCCTCTGCAATAGTAAGCCTCTCGCCTGCTGCCGGATCAATAAGAGCAGCAGCGCAAGCATGGCCAATAGATGTTGCAATACCCTCAGTGCTGTCATAGCCAATAGCAGTCACAGCCACATCATTGAGCGGAAGTTGCACCTCGCCACAAGTCTGCTGGCAAGCAATCAAGCCTGTCACACATCTATCAACCTTATTTGTAAGCCAATCTTTGCAAGCCACCTGCTCCAAAGAGAGCAGATCTTTGAGTTTTTGGCATATTTCTTCTTTAGTAAAACTTTTCACATCAGGCACAGGAACAAAACTGCGAGACACAGTGTTATCCTCCATAATTGTTTTAGGAGTAGAACCCAGCATATCGCTGATAGCCAAATCAATTGGGGCAGCCCCTGTCTTGCTGTCTTTCAAAGTGAAATTATGTTCACCTGTGGTCTTTCCTATCTCATAAAAAGGAGCCCTCTCCCTTTCTGCAATAGCTTTGATTTCTGCCACATCTTCTTTTGCCACAACCATACCCATTCTTTCCTGGCTTTCATTGCCAATTATTTCTTTATATGAAAGGGTCCTATCGCCAATAGGCAGTTTAGAAATATCTATCGTTCCTCCTGTCTCCTCAACAAGCTCTGAAAGGCAGTTAAGGTGGCCACCGGCGCCATGGTCATGCACAGAGATAATGGCATTGCGGCCACATTCCGACACGGCTCTGATGGCATTGTAGACTCTTTTCTGCATCTCAGGGTTAGACCTCTGCACAGCGTTCAGCTCAATAGCCCCTGCATATTCACCCGTTGCAACAGAAGACACTGCACCTCCGCCCATGCCGATGCGGTAATTATCACCTCCCATTAGCAGAACTGCATCATCATTGCCAGGAGTCTCTTTCAGGCAGTCTTTTTTCTTGGCATAACCAACACCGCCTGCCTGCATAATCACTTTATCATAGCCGTAAGTCCCTTTTTCATCTGAATATTCAAAAGTGCTCAAAGAGCCGCTAATGATTGGCTGGCCAAATTTATTACCGAAGTCCGAAGCTCCATTAGATGCTTTGATAAGAATCTGCTGAGGAGTCTGGTAAAGCCATTTGCGAGGCGCTTTCTCCCAAGAGCGTGGATTCTCCTCAAAGCGAGGATAGCTGGTCATATAGACTGCAGTGCCGGCGATCGGGAAGGAACCTTTTCCGCCTGCCATACGGTCGCGAATCTCACCGCCTGTGCCGGTTGCCGCACCATTAAAAGGCTCGACAGTGGTAGGAAAGTTGTGAGTCTCTGCTTTCAAAGAAATGACTGTCTCTTCATTATCTCTTGTATAAAGAGATGGCTTGCTGCCACTCTCCGGATGAAAAAGATCCAGTTGTGGGCCTTTAATAAAGGCGCAATTGTCTTTATATGCAGAAACTACTTTACCCGGATTGGTCTTAGTTGTCTTCTTGATAAGCTTGAAGAGTGACATCTCTTTTTCTTGACCATCAATGATAAAGCTACCATTAAAAATCTTATGACGGCAATGCTCTGAATTGACTTGAGAAAAGCCAAAAACCTCTGAGTCCGTGAGAGGACGGCCAAGCTTGTCACTAAGGTTCTTAAGATATAGAATTTCTTCTGCTGATAATGCCAGACCTTCTTTTTTGTTGTATTCTTCGAAATCTGTAATGTAAACAATGTCTTGAGGCTCGCGATTGACTGTGAAAACATCTTGATCCAAGCCATCATACATCCTTTGCAACATCACATCATAGTCTGCTTCTTTACTCTTTACAGGAAAATACTCTTCAATTCGCTCAATGCCGCAAATGTTCATATTTTGTGTAATTTCAACTGCCGTTGTGCTCCATGGGGTAATCATTTCACGCCTTGGTCCCACAAACAGGCCTTCAATTTTGTCATTTTCAAGAACTTCAGCTCCTGAAAACAGCCATTTTAAAGCATCAAGATTATCTTTTGAAAGGGCTGTACTGCTTGATAAAGCAATAATTGATTGCTGTTCAGTCTTTAGAAAACAGATTTTTCGAGTAGAATTCATGGTTAACAAATTTTGCACAAATTTAAGGATATTCCTCAAGCTTTTGCAGGAATTATTGCCATATTTGCGGACAATTTTATGAACATTGTTTTTGATGAACTATGATGAGCAAATAGAAAAACTATTTTGCCGATTCCCTTCATATCAAGTGGTTGGTAGCAGAGCTTATAAACCTGGCTTAGAGACCATGCTCGCGATAGATGAAGCTATGGGACATCCTCATACTTCTTTTAAAACCATCCATGTTGCCGGCACAAATGGCAAAGGCTCGGTATGTCACATGTTAGCCGCTTCCCTATCTCAATGCGGGCTTAAAGTAGGCCTTTATTCCTCTCCTCATTTAGTGGATTTTAGGGAAAGAATGAAAGTGATTGATAGCAAAGGATGCAGGCTCATATCGAAAGAGGCCGTCAGTTCTTTCTTAGACAAATGGAACGAGTTGTTCGACAAGCTCAACCCCTCTTTTTTCGAGATCACCACAGCCATGGCTTTTTGTTATTTTGCCGAAGAACAAGTAGACTATGCTATCATTGAGACGGGATTGGGCGGACGCCTGGATTCAACAAACATCATTACCCCTGAGCTAAGCATTATCACAAATATCGGCCTTGAGCATTGCAAATATTTAGGCAACACTTTGGAAGAAATTGCCTTTGAAAAGGGAGGTATTATCAAAAAAGGAGTCCCCGTTGTCATTGGAGAAAGGCATGACAAGAC
>JAAZCF010000357.1 GCA_012513425.1 Bacteroidales bacterium | reverse complement strand
CTATAGTGTAATACCCGGTGGTGTAGTTCCAGGCCTTCTAGTTAGAAATCCTGACTTCCTCGAGTGTAAAGATGATTACCCATTTCTATGGGGTGAAAACGAATGCTGCATCAACTCAGTTCCAAACTATGTTATGTTGACTCTTGCCGCTATTGAAGTAGCTGAGGCTATCAACAATAAATAGTAATATCACTGACAGATTTTGCAAATGGTCCTGGGAGAGCATCCTGGGGCCTTTTGTTTTCAAAATAGTCAGTGTCAAAAATTATTGCTGATCCGTCCTCGTTCTCAAAACGTTGTTCAGGCTCAAATGCACAGCCCAACACATTTGATGATACCTCTTTGGCTCGAAAATCTTTGATAAAGTCGAAGATATTGGTGTGAAGAACCATCTTTCCGTCTTCTTCTCTGAGTTCAACAATGACAGAACTATCGTTGATGAGTTTGTGAGACTCTTTTGAAAAGCTTTCTGCTCCGGCCAGATATGCGTTGCCATCAACCCACACCGGCAGTGGCTGAAAATGATATTTCTCAAGTTCCTTCATATCCGGAACCTAGTTGTCCATCTGAAAGTGTGAAATCCACTCTTCGTAGGTCTCATATTTATTAAAAATGTGGGTACCAACCTCTCTGTTGTCTACCTCAAATCGGTCATCGTCGCATATTTTTACTTCAATATTTTTTTTAGGCCATTTTTGAACAAAGATATTATTATAGAAGCGGTCGTCGCCGTGCAAAATGGTCATGAACCCCATGACTTCAGTCTGGTGAGGAATGTGGTAAGGAGTGTATCTTTGGCGAAGAGTGCCGTCTACAATCCAGTCGCAACCACCGCCCACAGAAGTAAATGAACCACAGATAAGGTTGTTTACCATGGCTATGCCTTCGGTGGCCATGCGCAGAGACACATCAGACAACAAAATGTTGTTATCGATGAGAGTTGGGCCGTGACTCACCTCTACAAAGATATCCTGGCTCATCATACCACCTTTGAGTACCTTCGCAAAAGCGGGTTTTTGATTGTCATATAGTAGGTTTTGAGAAATGCGTGTGCCCTGAGCCTCCCAGTCACACCATATTCCCATTGTGTTGTGGTGGATGTGATTGCGGCGTATGGTGACATCAATGGCTGCATGCATCTTGATGCCGGCAATCTCAGCCCCACCCAATTCCATCATATTGTTGATATGGTGGATGTGATTGTCTTCAATAATAGAAAATACTCCTCCCATTCGGCCGATAATGCCGCCTTGCTGGCAATGGTGGATGTTATTGCGGCGGATGATATGGCTGCCAATGGTTTCTTTGGTCCAACCATGATACTGCCCGCGGCAGACAGCATCGCGTTCCATCTGTGTTGGGCTTTTGACATGTTTATATGTAAAATAATGATTGTTGTCAGGGTCAAGATATTTGCCAAGACCAATGCCGGAGCATTTGCTGTTGGAAATTTCACAATCTTCAATAATCCAGCCTTTTGACCAATGAGGGCCAATCATACAGTTCTGGTAGGCTGCAGGTGGCGCCCAATTTGTGGCGGCTTTTGTAACCACAAATCCGCTGACAGTAATGTATCCCACACCGGTTTTCTCCGGTACGAAACACTGCTCGCGTGCATTTATTTCCATATTCATACAGTTAGGGTCGGCACCAAGCAGATTGACATAAAACACAGTCTGCCCGTCTTTTTGTTCAGCATACCATTTCTTGCGGCTCTCCTCAGGCTCCCATGAGCATTCATATACATTTGCGGCAATACATTCTTCCACAGAAGCGGCTTCATACAGCATCTTGTCATTGGCAAAGACGGCCCCGGTATGCTTGGTCTTTCCGGCGAAATACCAGTCCCCGTAAACATAAGTTGTGTAAGGATTATAGCTGCCAAACACAGAATTGTCTACTGCAGTAGTCCAGACATTACTCTGGTAGCGGGTCCAGCCGTAGATTGGCTCAGCACCGGTAATGACTGCTCCCAGAGGCTCTGTGCTTTTATAGCTGATGCGTTTTGATTTACTTCCCCCATTTATCGGATTGACATATTCGCGGTAAATACCAGGGGCTACTAGCACCTCGTCGCCTGCAAGGGCTATAAGAGCTGCTTGTTGAATGGTTTTGAAAGGGTTTTCAGCGCTGCCATTACCTTCGGCAGAAGCTTTAGCATTGACAGAGATTATCATGGTAAAAAAAGATTTTCTCAAATTTAGTGATAACTTTGTGTACCATGAAAAAAACGGGAATTATATTTCTAATTGTTGCCGGACTTTTTTGCTTTTGCACCAGTTGCAATTCGTCAAAATCACGAATTCAGGAAAGTATCTTGTTTAATCCTTTACCAGTAAAATTTGGAGATCCTTTTGTTCTTCACGCATCTGATGGCCTTTTTTATATGTACGGAACATCTCTCAAAGATGGATTTGAGGTTTATGTCAGTGATGACTTGGTGACATGGACCGGATGCGGTCAGATCTATCGTGGTGGGACCTCTTCTCAGTGGAACAAAGATTGTTTTTGGGCTCCGGAAGTATATGAACGTAATGGTAAATTTTATCTTTTTTACAGCGCAAATCTGCGGGATAATCCTACTAATGAATTAGAAACTTTCAATATTGGAGTAGCAGTCAGCGATAGTCCTGCAGGCCCTTTCACTGATTTAATGAATCGCCCCATATTTCAGCCTGATTATCCAATTATTGATGCAAATGTTTTTTTCGATGATGACCAAGGTCGATGCTATTTGTATTTCAGTCGGTGCTGCTACAAACATGCTGTGGAAAGTGAAGTTGCCGAAAAAATCAAATTGGATAATCAAAACTACAGCACAGTGGAAGGCAATAAAGAAGAAATCCAAGAAAGTTGGGTCTATGGAGTGGAGTTGAAGCCTGATTTTAGTGGTGTAATAGGAGAGCCTCAGTTACTACTTTGCCCACCAACAAAAATTGATGACG
>JAAZCF010000356.1 GCA_012513425.1 Bacteroidales bacterium | reverse complement strand
GAAGAATATGTATTTAATTCTTTAAAAATGGAGTATGCATATGCTTTTGATCCTGCGAAGATTTATCCGGGCAGCCCTCGTTTCACAATCCATACAATAGATTCCAAAACACCTTTTTCTATAGAGGGCGTGGGGGTCATTCCAATCAGGGTAATTCATGGGAAACTGCCAATTTTAGGCTATAGGATAGGTTCTATTGCTTATGTTACTGATGCCAATCATATTCCGGAGGAAGAGTTTGAAAAGCTAAAAAACTTAGATGTTTTTGTAATCAATTGTGTAAAATATAATCCACATCCTTCTCATTTTGGGTTAGAGGCAGCATTAGCTGTTATTAAAAGAGTGGGGGCAAAGAAATCGTTTATTACACACATTTCACATTATTTACCTGAATACATAAAATTTGCTGACACTCTTCCCAAAGATGTGTTTTCGGCATATGATATGCTTACAATTGAAGTATGAAAAAATCCTTGTTATTATTTTTCCTAATGGTTTTTGTAGCCTCATCTTGTGTAAAGTTAGAGAATGGGCGACCAAAAACTTTTTCGAGATCTGTGCTAATATACATTTGTGCAGATAACAATGGATTGAGTCCTTATGCCGAAAGCAATCTTTCAGATGTTGTCAAAGGATATTTGCCTAAAAAAATAGGCGATGACGAAGTGCTTATGGTCTTTGTTGATAATGGGAAGGATGCTCCTTCATTAAAAAGATATTTTTCTCTTTCCAATGAGGTAGTATATGAAGAAATTATAAAAATATATCCTCAAAACTTCAATAGTGCAGATGCTTTCAATCTTAGGCAAGTGCTTGATGAGGCTCAGGCATTTTGCCCAAGCGAACACAGAGGCTTGATTTTATGGTCTCATGGCACCGGTTGGCTTCCACCAGGATACTATTCGAATCCAACAGATTTATACACAAAAAGCTTTGCATTGGATAATTCTCAAGAAATTGATATCAAAGATTTGCATAATGCCATCAATGGGCATTATGATTATTTAGTATTTGATTGCTGCTTGATGAGTACAGCGGAAGTAGCCTATCAGCTAAGAGATAAAGTTGATTATATTGTAGCCAGTGCTGCAGAAGTCTTGGCAGAGAGTTTTAATTATGAGCAAATAATGTCAGACTTATTTCTTCACAATGAAGATACTCTTGAGGATAATTTAATACATTTATGCAAATTATACTATGATTTATACAATAATCAGGAGAACATTGCATATAGAAGCGCAACAATCTCATTGATAGACACAAAGTGGCTTGATGAATTAGCAGATGTTTGTAAACAAATATATGGTTCAGCAGGTGAGAAGATGAAATTGGTGGACTCTGATAATGTTCAAAAATTCTACACGGGAAATAAAGGATGGTTCTATGATTTACAAGACTATATTTCTCAATTTGCATCACAAGAAGAAATAGAGCAATTAAAGTCGACTTTGGCCAAAGCAATTCCTTATAAGAATGCCACATTAATGTTGTTGGGCTTGTACAGAATCAATTATCATTGTGGGTTGAGTACATACATTCCGATACCAATGGCCACGAACTTGAATATATATTACAAAACTCTTGATTGGGATAAATATACAGGAGCCTTATAATTAATTATTTTGAAATCTATTAATTTTTTGTACTTTTGCGTCGCAATTAAAAACAAAAATGTTTTTGGTGCAATGGGAAAGGAGATGGTTTTTTGTTCTATCTCTGTTTTGAGTAACACATTTTAATTTTTTACACAATGAAACACATAGCATTGGCCGGTACAATTCGCGTAACCGGTACAAAAGCAGACATTAGAAATGTCCGCAAAGATGGCAAGGTTCCTTGCATTATCTATGGTAATGGTATTGAAAACACAACTTTCGCAGTTGACGCTAAAGAACTTGATTTGATTTTAAGTTCTCCTGATTCTCACCTTATCGATCTTGATATTGATGGTAAGAAAGTATGCGCAGTTCTTCGCGAAGTACAATTTCATCCAGTAAACGACAAAGCTCTTCATGCTGATTTCCTTGCAGTATCTGAAGATAAACCAATCGTAATAGATGTTCCTGTACAAGTATATGGTAACGCAGAAGGTGTAAAACTCGGTGGTAAACTTTATGTATCAGTCAGACAGCTTCGCGTAAGCGCTCTTATGGCTAATCTTCCAGCCGAGCTTCCTGTTGACGTTACTAATTTGAAAATTGGAAAACGCATTAACGCTGGTG
>JAAZCF010000355.1 GCA_012513425.1 Bacteroidales bacterium | reverse complement strand
CCCGGTGTATCAATTCCGAAAAATAGGGCGTGAGTATGATTGTGAGGACCACCCCAATGACAAAGGCGATTAATACGATACCGGATACCTCGGAAAAGAATTGCCTGACAATATCACTGATGGCTGCCCCGTTAGTTTTACGGATACCAATCTCACGCATACGAGTCTCACCCTGTGCTATAAACAGATTAATGAAGTTGCTGACGGCAAGCAGTAATATAAACAGCGCAAGACCGGACAAAAGCCAAACAAATCTCATATCTCCCATCCTACCAATATTGGCATTGACTCCATCGGAATGTAAATAGATATCGGTCAGTTTATCGGTTTTGCCATAAATCTTAGCACTGAACGATGCGCCGAAAGAGGCAGTGATAGCAGAGTATTCTTTTTCGATAGCATTTCTTGTATCGCTGAGTGATGTATCTTCACTTAACAGATAGTAGGTCAGAAATTCTAATCCCGGCATACCTTCCATCCAATCATCTATTGACTTCATGGGAAGCAATGCATCGAATGAGAAGTGGGTATTGACCGGGAGATTTTCCACTACTGCCGAAACATAATAATTCCGATCGCTGATTTTGAGTATCTGGTTGATTGCGCTATGGCTATCTCCAAAAATAATATCAGCCTGTCTACGTGTCAATACAATTGCGTTGGGGCTGGTCAATGCCGTTTGAGCATCTCCTTCCACGAACTTCATCTGAAAGACCTTAAAAAATTCAGGATCCACACACAAAGTACTAACATTCTGAAAGCGCTCCTTATCTTGAATGACTTCTAATGCCCCCATCTGATAGAGTTGTACAGCCGCTTCCACTCCTGGAATTTTGGATGGGAGTTCCGTATAAGCTTTGCGCAAATTGATTGCATAATGAGTAGTCTGCTCATTTCCCTCCCAAACCGTTATCAAGCGCACAATTCGCTCTTTGTTAGCGAAATGCTTGTCGTAACTCAGTTCGTTCACCACAAACAGGATTAGCATAATAGAAACCGCCAATCCGATGGCCAATCCGGTAATATTCACCCATAAGAAAAATCGGGTGCGCTTGTAAGACCTTAGTATATTCATATTTGTATTATTTCAAAATCAATTCTTCGGCTGTGCCAAACGTATCATAACCGGATGTTATCACGCTTTCACCAGGCTCAAGTCCCGAGGTTACTTCATAGTAATTGGGGTTTTGCCGTCCGATGGTGATTTTACGCTTAACGGCTTTTTTGCTATCCGGTGCAACTACAAATATCCATTGCCCGCCGGTGGTTTGATAGAACGGTCCGCGAGGTATAAGCACTGCCTCTGCGGGTTGACCTAATTGCAAGCTGATATAGTAGGTTTGCCCTGCACGTATATTGTCGGGGCGTTCGCCTTCAAACATAAATTCGGTCCTGAACTGCTTATCGCGAACTTCGGGATATACCTTACGAACACGTAGTGCAAAGTTTTTGTCTTGTCGCTCAAAGGTGGCATCCAGACCTGTTCGCACGCGGTCGATATAATGTTCATCAATCAGAGCTTCTACTTTATAGTCCGATAACACACTGATTTGTCCGATGCGTCCGCCCGTGGGTATGTTTTGACCAATCTCCACATCAAGTAATCCCAACTGTCCGTCAACCGGTGCTTTGATGTTGAGGTTGTCGCTTCGCTGGCGTATTAGCAACAGGTTTTGTCGCATATTGTGAAGACTCTCTTCCATCTGCTCAATCTGCACAGTACGATATATTGAGTCTTGTTTCTGACGTTCAACCACCAATTGTCGACCATCTACAGCAAATTCGTAATCCTCTTTTGCTTGCATATAATCTTCTTTGGAAGTTAGGTTTTCTTCATAAAGTTTTTTGTACTGTTCATATTTGCGCTGCTTGCGTGTTACATCTAGGTCCAATTGCAGTTTTTCTTTTTTAAGCGTCAGTCTGTCTTGTTCCATTGCAACTTGTGTGTTACGCAAAAAGTTTTGCTTTTCAGCCAGTTGTGCCTCACTATCAAGGATGTTCAAACTGAGCATAGGGTTGCTAAGTCGAGCAATAATTTCTCCTTTTTTTACATCAGCCCCTTCTTCCACCAGTTTGGATTCTACCATACCGCCCTCAATGGCACTCAGTTGTATAGTACTGATTGGTTGCACCTGTCCACTTACCCTAATGTAGTCGTTAAACTCACCACGTGTGACCAACTGAATAGAAATGCGCTTTGCATCTACATTTAGTTTTGAGGTATGGTTGCCAAAAATAAGCCAAAATATTGCCACAAGAAACAGCACACCGCCTATGATGTAGGGGATATGTTTCTTTTTTAATCCTTTTTTCTTTTCTATTATAGTATCCATATTGTTTATGTTTTCTATTTTATTACAAATGATTCTCCATTATAATATCTTACCAATCGTGCTTTCAGACGGTATTGCAATTCGGCATTCATCTCTTCAGCCTTTGACTGCACAACGCGGTTGGCACTGGTATGTAGTTCTAACGGACTGATAAGACCCTCTTCATACTTTCTCTGATTGGCATTGTGTGCGATTTCCATTGCTTCACGCTGCTTCACTGCTTGTTGGTAGGCGTCAGCCTGTCCGTTCATGTCTGCCACAGCTTGTTCTATTTCGCTGTAAAGAGTTCGGGTTGTTTCATCCAGCTCATTTTGAGCTATAATGACCTGAGCTTTGCTGCGATTGTATGAAGTTGTTTTTGAGAACCCACTGAATAGTGGGATAGATAGTGTGAAACCTACATAAGTTCCTCGTTTGTTTTTTAATTGTTCTGAAAAGGAGGTGTATTCGCTACCGTTCATATACTTTGCAAATCCTGTTGAAATGCCTGCATCCATAGACACAACAGGTGAGAAGTTTGCAAACGCAGAGCGTTGATTCATTTGTTGTGCCCTTAGCGATGACTGTGCGGCAAGCACATTGTGATTGATGTTTTTTGCCGTTTCATAAATAGCAGCTGCTGCTTCATTCGATTTTATAATGAGTGTTTCATTTTGATTGTCTTTAATATCAAAGTCCTGATCTATTGGGTAATTCATCTTTTCTTTTAGCAGAATAATACTTATGGCGAGTAAGTTTTTATGTTTTGTGAGATTGTATATATCTGCTGCCTCTTTTGCTGCCATCTCTGCTACATCGGGTTT
>JAAZCF010000354.1 GCA_012513425.1 Bacteroidales bacterium | reverse complement strand
GATTCAAACTATAAAACTTCTTGAATTGCCGACATTGGAGTTGGAGCAGAGAATTCAAAAAGAGCTTGAGGAGAATCCGGTATTAGATGAAGCTGTTGATGAAACTCAAGAGGATGGATTGTCAAAAAAAGTGTCGCTCAGCGACTATCCTACAGACGACCAAACACCTTCATACAAGACTTATGTCAATAATCAGGGTAAAGATTTGAAGCCACAATACAGCACTTTTTCGGTGCAAGAGAGTTTCCATCAAAACCTTGAATCGCAACTTGGATATGTGCATTTAAGCCCGCGTTCTAGACAATTGGCCTCTTTCATAATAGGGATGTTGGATGACGATGGTTATTTACGTCGTGATTTAATGTCAGTAGCAGATGATATTTCTTTCAGGCTTGGCATTGAAACTAATGAAGAAGAATTGGAAGGCTTGTTGGAGATGATTCAAGGATTTGAACCTGTCGGAATTGGCGCAAGAGATCTCAGAGAATGTCTTCTATTGCAATTGCACTCAAAAGACCCTAGTCAATCACAACAGGACGCTATAGATATACTTGAGAATTATTTTGAGGAATTTACCAAGAAGCACTATACAAAAATCGTTGCCAAGATGAAGGTTGATGAGCCACGATTAAAACTAGCAGTTGAAGAAATTGTACGCTTGAATCCCCGTCCTGGCGGTCAAATTGACGACTCTTACAGTGAGCAGGCTCAGCAAGTAGTACCTGATTTTATTCTTGAATTGAAAGACGGAAGGCCTGTGATGTCTATGCCAAGGTTCAATGTCCCTGAACTGAGGGTCAACAAGAGATATGCTGATATCCTTCTGGAATCGGCTACAAAATCTTCAAGGGAGGAAAAAGAGGCAGTAAACTTTGTGAAACAAAAACTAGATTCTGCAAAATGGTTTGTAGAGGCAATAAAGCAACGCCAAAGAACTCTCCAGAACACAATGAATGCTATTATTGAGTTTCAATATGATTTCTTTATTGACGGAGATGAGGCCAAGCTTAGACCAATGGTCTTGAAAAATATTGCCGAGCGCACAGGTTTGGACATATCAACTATCTCCCGAGTAGTCAATTGTAAATATATCCAGACTCATTTCGGAATGTATCCTTTGAAATATTTCTTTTCTGAAGGTTTGATGACTGAAAGTGGAGAAGAAGTATCTACTCGCGAGATTAAAAAAATCTTGGCTGAAAGCATCGAGTCGGAAAATAAAGAGAAACCTTTTACTGATGAAGAATTAGTAACCGTACTCAGCGCCAAAGGTTATAAAGTAGCGCGTCGTACGGTTGCAAAATATCGCGAGCAACTCAATATTCCAATTGCTCGATTGCGTAAAGAACTATAATGCCATATAGCAAGCAGTCTGAGGATATAGATATCGGCGTATGCTTTGCTTAGGAGTTTTTTCGAAAGCTTCCTTACAAATTCTCAATTCACATAGTTTTTCATAAGGAGCCACTAATGAATTGATAATCTCAAGGTTTTTCATCATGATTTCTTTGAGCTCTGTTAATGAGATTCCTGCAATTTTTATTTTTTCAAAATCAGGCACAATTAAGCCGAACAACTTGCCTTTTTCCTCAACCACCAGACTTTCTGTCACACAATTAAGCTTATTAAGCTTTGACTCAATTTCTTCAGGGTATATATTTTGTCCAATGGCTGACAAAATCATTGATTTGATACGGCCTTTGATAAATACCGTGTTGTCATCAGATAAAACACCTATGTCACCTGTGTGCAACCAACCCTCGGCATCAATAGCGGTGGCAGTTGCCTCTTCATTCTTGTAATAGCCTTTCATGACATTGCGCCCTTTTACATAGATCTCTCCCGCTGAAGAGTCCTCTGTTACTGGCACAATTTTAACCTCCATACCAGGAAGAACCTTACCGCATGACTGAGGTTTATATTTCTGGTGCACTTCATAGCAGATGAGAGGAGCACATTCGGTCATTCCATATCCAACTGTAAATGGAAATTTAATCTTGCGAAGGAATGATTCAACCTCAGTATTGAGAGCTGCTCCGCCCATATTGACCTCTATAACACAGCCTCCGAAGGAGTCAAGCATAGATTTTAGAATTTTCTTGTAAATGAAGCCTCTAATTATAGGAATCTTTATCAAGGTCTTAATTGGCTTTTTCTCTATTTGAGGAAATACCTTTTTAATCACAATTTTCTCCATAACTATAGGCACTGTGCAAATGAGGTTTGGCTTCACTTTCACCATAGCTTCCATCAACACTGATGGAGTAGGTATGCGGCCTAGCAATGTGATGTGAGATCCGGTTGAAAGAGGAGTAAGCATGTCAAAGGCGCAACCATATGCATGAGCCAATGGTAACAAAGCTAACACTCTTGATCCTTTGAAATGAAATTTATGATCTATTGCAAAACATACATTTGCAGTAATATTATCAACAGAGAGCATAACACCTTTACTAAATCCGGTAGTACCTGAAGTATAATTGATGATCATCACTTCATTAGGGTCTCTATCGTCATAGTTTATATCGTTGACAGAAAAGCCTCTCAAATAGCGTTTGTTAAATACATTATCAATATTGTTGAGAGCTTTAGTTGCTTGACCTGCCTCTTTTTCATAAAGGACTTCTAAAGGAGAAAGGTTAAATGCTGCTATGAGGTTTTCAAATCCATCTTCTTTAGGAAGATTGTTCCATATATGTTGTTCAGTAAATAGAAGCTTTGAGTCACTATGGTTGATAGTGTGCAAAAGATCTGCAGGATGAAAATCAGCTAAAATAGGGACAATTACAGCACCATAGGTAATAACTGCGATATAGACTTTTACCCAATTGGTGTTATTTTTGCCGACAAGAGCTATCTTGTCTCCTTTGTTAATTCGGAGTTGATTAAATAATATATGGTATCGTGTGATGTCTTCTGCTAATTGAAGGTAGTTGCAACTTTCGCCAGTGAAATATTCAGTGAGAGCAGGTTTGTCAAAATTTGCTCTGAAGCTGCTTTCATACATTTTAATGATAGTTTTGTATTCCATCTCAAAATATTTTTAAAAAATTACGATACAAATTTAGTCTTGACTCATCATACTGTGAAACAAAAGGGATAAAACCTTAATTTTTGTGATAAAAGTCAGATTTTTGTGATAAAAAGACTATATTCGTGATAAAATTCTAATGATTTATTTTTCGTCACAGCTATAATAATGAAAAATCAGTTCAAAATATTCAGCAAATTCGGCATTCAGATGCTCTATATCATTATTATTCCTTTCTTCTTTTTAGCCTTTGTAGTGATATACGAGCCATTCGGAATTTTGCAATCGCCAATAGCTACCACACGTACTTTTTATCAATTCAATATTGCCATGATTATGTGCATTATTTTATTGGTAATTATTACATCACGAGTGCTGGTACATTCATTCAGAAACAAAATCAATGTTGATAAGAGTTTCTATCGTTTGCTGATGGTGGCAGAGATTGTTACTATCTCTCTTTTTACTGCCCTATATGTTACTCTCATTACTAAAGGACAGGTAACATATTTCTCTGCTCTGCTTTATTCCACTCTTTATCTTTTTTCTATTCTCATTTATCCATATCTATTATTGGAATTGGCTTTGTTACTGAAAGATGCTAACGAAGCCAAAAACTATACTGAAATCGATGAGGGAGAGCGTATGCGCTTCTACGATGACAGAAAAGCTCTTAAGTTTGTAGTGTCAGCATCTTCTATTTTGTATATAGAAGCCCAAGAAAACTATGTACTGATTCATTATTTGGATGGGGGACAAATAAAGACTTATCAGCTGAGAACAACCATGAAAAAAATTGATGAATCATTGTCATTCTCCGGCTTGATACGTTGCCATCGAAGTTATTTCGTAAATCCAAATAGAATTAATGCATTGAGAAAAGATAAAGACAATATGATATTCGCTGAGCTTAACGACAAAGCAAATACTTCTATTCCGATAAGTAAGAAATATTACGAAGATGTGAGTGCTAAACTCCAATAATTAGTATTTTTGTTGCATTATGATAAAAAAGATACTTCCTGACATTATTGCCATAGTGGCGTTAATATTCATTTCCTATGCATATTTTACCCCTGCTGTTTTTCAAGATCGAGTATTGTTAGCTGATGATAATACCGGTGGATGGGGTTCAAATAGTGATATCGGTCCGTATCGTGAGCAAACTGGCGAACATTCACGTTGGACCAATTCAATTTTTTCAGGAATGCCTAACTATCAGTTGGACCCAAATTACGACTCACAAACAGCCATAAAGAAGTTCAGTGATATCTACCATTTGTATCTCCCAACTTATGTTTGGTATCTTTTTGTGATGCTCATAGGTTTCTATATCCTTATGAGGGTGATGAAAATGCTACCGCTTATGTCAGTGCTAGGTGCCATAATATGGGCCTTATCCTACTATTTTATTATTATTATAGGGGCTGGACATATATGGAAATTGACGACTTTGGCATATGTGCCTCCGACGATAGCGGGAATAATTTTGGCTTATAGGGGCAAATATCTGCCTGGAGCCTTGCTCGCTGCTGTTTTTGCTGCTTTACAGATTCAAGCCAATCACTTGCAGATGACCTATTACTTTCTTTTTGTCATCTTCTTTATGGCTGTCGCATATTTTGTTAGTGCTTGCAAGGAAAAGCAACTCCCTCGCTTTTTTAAAGCAACAGGTGCTTTGGTAGTGGCTGCTATATTAGCTGTTTCTGTCAATTTGTCAAGTATCTATCATACCTATGAATATAGTAAAGAGAGTATAAGAGGCAAGAGGGAACTTGTAAAAGAAAACTCGGCAGATCAGACCAACAGTGGCCTGGACAGGAGTTATATCACAGCGTGGAGCTATGG
>JAAZCF010000353.1 GCA_012513425.1 Bacteroidales bacterium | reverse complement strand
TTGTTACACAGTATCAAGCGTTAAAGGCGAGAGCAAGAATTCATTTATTCTTCATAAGAAGCCAGCTTCAATCCTAAAAAATATTCTTGCTAAGGCTGAGGAAAATACAAAAATTGAGTTTGATCACCGCAATGCTAGATTCACTTCAGGCAATACAATGTTAGTTTGCCGACTCATTGAAGGAAATTATCCTGCTTACCGCACTGTTATTCCAAAGAACAATCCGAACAGACTTATTATTGGTCGTATTGACTTTCTCAATGCAGTCCGCCGCGTGGCAGTTTGCTCTAATCAGTCAACAAGCCATATCATTCTGAAAATCTCTTCAGGAAAAATAATCATTTCTGCCGAAGATACTTCATTTGCCATTTCTGCATATGAAAATCTAAATTGCCAATATGATGGCACTGACATTGAGATTGGGTTCAAAGCTCCTTTCCTTGCTGAGATTCTCAGTAACCTGCCATACGAAAATGTATGTATGTGCTTAGCTGACAATTGCAGAGCTGTGCTGATTATTTCTGCAGATGAGAAAGACCCATCTGAAGACCTATGTGCATTGCTTATGCCAATTATGCTCAACGTCTAATCTATTTTTGCCATGCAGTTAAATCTAAAGAACCCTCTCGTATTTTTTGATATTGAAAGTACGGGGTTGGATGTGTCGTCTGATAAAATTGTAGAAATTTCTGCTGTCAAGGTTATGCCGGATGGCAGTGAAGATGAAAAGACTTATCGTTTCGACCCCATGAAAGGTCCAGATCCGAAGCCGATTTCTGCAGAAGCCCAGTCAATCCACGGCATCAGCCAGGAAGATTTAGAGCAAGAGCCTTCTTTTAAAGCACGTGCCAAAGCTTTGGCAAATTGGTTGGCCGGGTGTGACATAGCAGGCTACAACTCTTTGAAGTTTGACATTCCATTACTGAGCGAGGAGTTCAACAGATGTGGAGTAGATTTTGAGTTTAGAGACCACAAATTGGTAGATGTGCAGACAATTTTCCACAAGATGGAGCAACGCACACTCAAGGCTGCATATAAGTTTTATTGTGATAAAGAATTAGAAAATGCCCACAGCGCCAATGCTGACACTATGGCCACTTATGAAGTGCTTAAAGCCCAGCTTGACAGATATTCCTCTGATTTAAAAAACGATATTGATTTTTTGTCTGATTTTACTTCAAAGACAAAGTTTGTGGATTATGCCGGTCGCTTGATATATAATGATAAAAACGAGCCATGTTTTAACTTTGGAAAGCACAAAGGAAAGAGAGTTGTGGATGTATTTACCTCTGAGCCAAGTTACTATTCATGGATGATGGACGGAAACTTCACTTCTGACACCAAGAAAGAACTCACCAAGATATATATTAAATTAAAGCAAGCTAAATAGATGAATATTGCTGTGGTTACTTCTGACAGGGATTATTATTTCAGACCTGATACCAGCCTAAACCGAGAAGCTCAGAATTTTTATCTGCCGGACGGAGTGTCTCAGTTGAGGCTCACTCCATGCATCTATTCCAAGCTCATTAAAGGCGGCAAGAGCATTGGAGCCAAGTTTGCCACCAGATATGTGGATAGTTTCGGCTTTGGATTGCTTTTTGACGATATTGCTGCCCTACAGGGTGAAGCTACATCTATGGACCAAAGCACAGTCATCACTTACGAAACCTTGCCACTGCAAGAACTTTCATCAGCAACTTTTCAGATAAATATTAATAGTCAGTCCTTGACTTTTGATGATTTCAACGAGCAATTAATCATCAATGCTATTACACTTGTCAGCAAGAAATGCACACTTAGGGCCTCTGATTTGATAGTTTGCTGCAGGGATGAGAGCTTTGCCATAGCCGCAGGCGACATCATCAGCTTCTCTAATCATAGCATCAAGATTTTATAGTTTATTGTGTACATATTTGGCAGCACTCACACCGGCCATTGCTCCGGTAGAATAGGCTGTCTGAAGGTTATAGCCGCCTGTGTCACCATCTATATCCAATACTTCTCCTGCAAAAAATAGCCCCGGACTCAACTTCGATTGCATACTTTTTGACACTATCTCACCTAAATCCACTCCTCCTGCTGTTACTACAGCCCTTCTGTAGCCAACATAGTCTTTAATTGGGAAGCGCCAATCTTTCAACCTTTCAGCCAGATTGTGAGAATTCAAGTTGTCATTGCTGTCAACAAAAGGGTTAATCAGTTCTGAAGGCATAAATTTTCGGAGCAACTTTTTCATTCTGGCATCATTAACAAGATTGCTGCCCCAGTCAAACTTTTCAATTTCTCTTTTTACCCTATTCTTCAGAGTCTCCAAATCTATTGCAGGCTTCAAATCCAAAACCAATTCTACTGAAGTCCCATTTTTCAAAGCTTTCACTGCTTTTCGACTGAGACGATATCCCAAAGAGCCTTCTATTCCTCCTTCAGTAAAGGTCAAATCACCCATATCTGTCTGAACCAGATCTTTATCCACAAATAAACTCAAGCCAACATTTTTCAACTCAATATCGTAAAAATCTGATGAGTAAAATTTTGGAATCAAAGCTGTGAGGCTGGGAAAGCACTCTGTGATGGTATGTCCGAAAGATTGGGCCAGTTCATAACCTTTTCCGGTCGATCCAGTGCTGGGATAAGCCAAACCACCGGTAGCAATTACCACAGACTTCGAATTAATCATACATGACACAAGCCTGCTTGAAGTTGTTGTTTGGACATATATGCAGGTATAACCGCCTTCAGGAGCTTTAGTAATCGTAAGTAGTTCACAATCTGTGCGAACATCGACATTGTACTTATGCATTACTGCCACAAAGGTGTCAACAACATCAAAGGCTTTCATACTTTTTGGAAACACTCTATCACCTTGTGTAAGAACTGTTTCCAAGCCATGCTCTTCAAAAAAAGCAATGGCATCCTTATTTGAAAAGCCCCAAAACGAGCTCTTGAGGAAATTGCTTTTGGGGTGAATATGATTAGAAAACTCTTGCCATGATTTGGTATTGGTGATGTTACATCTGCCTTTACCTGTGATAGCCAACTTACGACCACAAAGAGGATTTTTTTCCAGCAATGTCACTGATGCTTCATTTTGAGCTGCTTTAATTGCCGCCATCATGCCGGCAGGACCTCCACCTATTACTACTACGTCTGTATAGCCTTCCATAATTATTTATTAATAACTCCACTGCCTTGTAACTCTCCGTCAGGAGCATACCATGCTGCAAATTGACCGGCAGTGATACCCCTCTGAGACTCTTTAAAGCTGATATACATGCCCTCTTGAGTGCAAATAAGGCTGGCTTGTTGTAGAGGCTGACGATATCTGATTCTTACTAAATAGTCTCTCTTCTCTCCAGGCTGCATTGTCATCGATGGTCTAATCCAATGGACTTCGCTTGGAATGATATGGAGAACATCTCGATATAGACCAGGATGATTTGCTCCCTCTCCAACATATATAATATTGTTTTCTATGTCTGTTGATATAATAAAAAGAGGCTCTTGATGACCACCGATATTCAGGCCTTTTCTTTGTCCAATAGTATAAAACTGAGCGCCTTGATGCTTTCCAATGGACTTTCCGTCTGTGGCTTTATATTCCAAAGGAATGGCTTTTTCTATCAACGATTCTTTTTTTGGCAAATTTGCATAGAAGGGCTTGAATATCTCCACCACATCCCCTTCTTTGGCTTTCAATTTCTGCTGTAGAAACACAGGAAGATCTACCTTCCCCACAAAGCAAATGCCCTGAGAGTCTTTTTTTTCTGCACTGGGCAAACCTGCTTCAGCTGCAATTTTCCTAACTTGTGGTTTGCAAATATCCCCTATTGGGAACATTGCGAATTTCAGCTGCTCTTGTTTAAGTTGAAAAAGAAAATAAATTTGATCTTTGTTGTGGTCAGCTACGGCCAAAAGTCTGAAAATTGTCT
>JAAZCF010000025.1 GCA_012513425.1 Bacteroidales bacterium | reverse complement strand
TATCAATTATTACATAATCAACATCCTTTTCAAACATTGAATATGCCTTTAGCAACTGATCTACAGTGTGCATACGTTCCGCCTTAAGAGAATAATTGGCAAAGAGTTCATCTTTCTTCGCTTTTCTCTGATCATCGTCAAACTCTATATTATGCTCAATTTTTGAAACTTCATCAGCTATTTTTGGCATCAAGAAGAAATCTACATCTCCAACGGCTTGAGCTAGTACTTCATTTCCTTTCTCAGTAAGCTCAACAGAACGTTGCTGCTCATCAATTGCAAAATACAAATCGTTAGTAATAATGCGTTGTTCTATGTCTTTCTCAGTAAAGGCAGCACGAATCACTTTGGATTCTGCCTCTTGAAGAATGACTTTCATACCTGGTTCGCTGAGAAACTTGATAAGAGGTTGATATTTTGGCAAGCCTTTGTATGCTTTCAGGAGCATGATTTCTCCCTCATCTTTGATTTTGCCTTCTTTGATAAGACGCTTTGCCTCATTCAAACATTGATTTACTATTTGACGCTGAGCAGTATATAGCTTTTCGACATAAGGCTTGTACTCAATAAACGCATCGTCACCACTGTGTTGCACAGGGCCAGAAATAATCAAAGGTGTACGAGCATCATCAATTAAGACAGAGTCAACCTCATCGACAATTGCATAATGGTGCTTTCTCTGAACCAAATCATTTGGATTGATGGCCATGTTGTCGCGCAAATAGTCAAAACCAAATTCGTTGTTGGTACCGAAAGTAATATCACAACGGTAGGCTTTCTTGCGGCCTTCAGTGTTTGGCTCATATTTATCAATACAATCGACACTCAGACCATTGAATTGATATAGGGGACCCATCCATTCGCAGTCACGTTTAGCAAGATAATCATTGACGGTTACAACATGAACTCCCTTTCCGGCAAGAGCATTCAAAAAGACGGGAAGGGTAGCAACAAGAGTTTTACCTTCACCTGTGGCCATCTCGGATATTTTGCCTTGGTGAAGAACAATTCCACCGATGAGCTGCACATCGTAGTGAACCATATCCCAAATAATGGTGTTTCCGCCGGCCATCCAACTATTTTTCCAATAAGCATAATCACCGTCACCTGATACAAAATCTTTAGTAGAACTCAGATCTCGATCGAAATCAGTAGCAAGCACCTTGATGGTTTCGTTTTCTTTAAATCGACGAGCAGTTGATTTTATAATTGCAAAAGCCTTTGGCAAAGCCTCGTTTAGAGCTTGTTCAATATCTTCATCTATCTTTTTCTGCAAAAAGTCCAACCTTGTGGCCAAGTCTTCTTTTGTGCGGACATCAATTTCTACATCTTCCAATTTCTGTTTTATTGAAGCAGCTTCTTCTTCGTCTTTTGCAATATATGCAGCAATCTGCGCCGTTACAGCCCTACTTTCAGCTCTGAGAGCATCATTATCAAGCGCATCAATACTTTTATATTCATCTAATATTTTGTTCAGGATCGGATTTATTTCCTTCAAATCTCTATCTGCCTTTGATCCGAACAATTTCTTTAAAAAATTTGCCATATTATAGTATATCTTGTATAAATTCTAATCTTACAAATGTAATAAGGTTTTTCTTACAACCCAAAGAAATAGAAAGCATAAGCCACAACTATTGCCACAACCGCGTTGATAATTTTTGCTGTAAGAAAACCTTTTTTGGTTTCTGCCAATAAAGGCAGAGAACTATGTCCATCCTGGCTGATACTACTGGCCAAAAGCACTGAGAATGGCACCATGCCGCTTGCAAATAGTGTCACAAACAACATATGTGGCCCGGATTCCGGAATAAGACCCACTAATACAGCCAACAAAATCATCCAAGGGATGTTATCTTTTGCCCATGTTTCAATATTAAAATAATGGAGGCCCAGTTCAATCAGAAGCAGTGCCCCAAAAGTCCAAAGGAATAAGGAAAGAGTATGACCTTTGATAATATGATTCCAAAGATGCTCGTTTACAAAGTGACTATCGGCAGTGGCAGTGAACCAAAGCACAAATAACGACAGCACAGCAAACACAATGTTCAGCCAATATTCATCGAATATTTGCAAATGACCGGACTCTTGTTCATGCTCGTGTTCCAACATTCCAAATGCCAATGCTATGATAAATGCTGTCACAGCGGCAAGAATAGCCCAGCGTCGCCACTCCGGTTTGAAAAGATTTTTAATTGAGCGATGTGGACAGTGTTCGTTACAGTGCTCTCCATGATGATGGTGGTGAATGTCGCTTTCGTGCACATCATATGAACCTCCACAAGTCGTGGTTCGTGTTTTCCGTGAAGGGAATAAATCGGCCAGCAGTCCAACTGCCACAGCCAACACAAATAAAATAACAAAAAGAATTATAGCTTGTCGTGGAATCATAGCCAACATTACAAAGGCCTCGTCTCCACTGGAAGCTATCATCATCGCCAGCAAGGCACCGAAAGAAAGCATCTTGTGAGAATATAGCGACACTGTAGCAAAACCACCTATGCAACCGGGCATGATACCCATAAATGCTCCAAACAACACACCACCTACCCTGCTTGACTTTAGTTTGGAGAAAAAATGTCCTTGAGACACAACATTCACATATTCTATCATCAACATCATAATAATCACCAAACCTGTGACTAAAATGGCATTGCGCAAGACATCTTCAAATATGTGAATCATTTCGTAGCTTTATATTTTTCAATTAATTCGCCGGCAGCAGAAAAAGACTCAAGTTTTCCTTGAAGCACTGCAGCCTCGTAGTCAGGAAGCAGTTTCTCAACTGTTGGATTTTCATAAAATATATTCTTCAAACTCTCATTGATGCTCTCATACATCCAGTAGCGAGCTTGTTCGCGGCGCTTTTTTTCGTAAAAGCCATTTTCTTTCACTATAGCAAAATACTCTTCTATTTTTTCTAAAATCAAATCTAAACCTGTATTATTGACTGCTGACGAAGTAAGTGCGGTCGGAACCCATCCGGATTCTGTAGGAGGAAAGAGATGCAGAGCATTAGCATATAAAGCCCTGGCCATATTGGCCTTGTCAACATTATTGCCATCTGCTTTGGTAATGGCTATCAAATCTGACATTTCCATAATTCCTCTTTTGATGCCTTGAAGATCATCTCCGGCACCAGATAGCATGAGCAATAAAAAAAAGTCGCTCATTGAGTGGACAGCAGTCTCACTTTGACCAACTCCCACCGTTTCGATAAATACCACATCAAAACCTGCCGCTTCGCAAAGCAACACAGTTTCTCTAGTTTTACGGGCTACTCCACCCAGAGAACCTGCATTAGGGCTTGGACGAATGAAAGCTTTTGGGTCATTACATAGAGTCTCCATGCGAGTCTTGTCTCCCAAAATGGAACCTTTAGTTTTTTCACTAGAAGGGTCAATTGCCAGCACTGCCAAATTATGACCTTTTGAAGTCAAATAAGATCCGAATGCCTCAATGAAAGTGCTTTTTCCTGCCCCTGGAACACCGGTAATACCGATGCGCATGGTTTTCTTATCAGCAGATATATGTTGGCAGCGATGTATAATTTTCTGGGCAACCTCCCTGTGGGCAGCCAATTGACTCTCCACCAAAGTAATTGCCTGACTTAGAGCAACCCTATCGCCGGAAACAATTCCGTCAATATATTCCTCGGCAGTCTTGATTCCCTGCCTTTTCCTCGACTTTAGATAAGGATTGACTATAGGTGGCTGTTGTACTCCGTCATTGACGATCAAAGCACTTTCATCATTCTTATAGTCAGCAAAAAAATCTCCTTGTTTAGATGATTTCATAAATATTTATTTCACAACCACTCCAGTCACAAAAAAATTTGCTGTTGGCTTAGATACAGAATTGGTAATAATGGTCATTACATTAATGATCTCATCCATTCCGTAGTTTGCATTAAATGAATAATCGACAGTAGCAGAAGATCCTGCTTTTACAACGATAGGCATTTTGGAAATAATACTGCATTCTTTTCCATCAACATCAATTTTATGAATAACCAAATCATTTACTCCCTCGTTGCTAACTCTAAAACTATGCTTTGAACTAGCGCCTTTCTTGACTTCACCAAGTTCATTATAGGTTTTTTCTAACTTGATCTTAGGTGAATTATTGATTTGCTTTACAGACATATTGTCGAAATTGTCATTAATATTGGCCACTAACTCTAATTTACCATTTTGCAAAGATCCATCAGCCTTGAATCGTACGGCATAGCGTGTCTTACCCCATAAAGTAGGGCCGGCAGATGTGTTTATTG
>JAAZCF010000352.1 GCA_012513425.1 Bacteroidales bacterium | reverse complement strand
TAGCCATATCGCCAAAACTGTGCAACAAATAGTAATCAATATAGTCTACTTTGAGGTTCTCAAATGATTGATGATACATGTCAACTGCCACTTGATAACTGTCATTACTCATATTTGACAATTTTGTGGCTACAAAATATTTATCTCTTGGGTGACGACTAAGCGCAATACCTGTAGCTTTCTCACTCATACCTTGAATATAGACAGGTGCATTGTCGAAATAATTCACTCCATGATCAATTGCATAATCGACCAATTGATTGACTGCCTCCTGATCCACCTGCTGCTCATTACCTTGGCCAATAGTCGGCCAACGCATACATCCATATCCGAGCAAAGACACTTTTTCTTGCTTATTGGGACTCATGCGATATGACATTTCCCCAAGCACTTTTTGATCGACTGTTTCTGACTTTTTATTTGTTCCACAACCAGTAGCAATTGTTGCAGCGGAGGCGGCACCAAGTCCCAAAGTCTTTATAAAATCTCTTCTATTGATATTATTAGTCATTACTGAATCCTCCCGATTAAATATATTTATGAACTTGGTGACCTTCAATATACATTGCACTGAATGGTCTTGAAGGACATAGATTTTCACAAGCACCACATCCGATGCACCTTGATTCATCAACAGTTGGAATCATAAGTGAACGACGATTTGAAGGATCTTTACGAACCATTAGAATGGCACCAACAGGACAATGACGTGAGCAATTGTCGCATTGTACGCCATCTCGCTCAACAATACAGTTTTGCTGTATCCACACTGCATGACCTACTTGAATTGATGATTTTTCAGCAATACTAATTTTTTCAATAGCACCGGCGGGACAAACCTCAGAACATTTGACACACTCAGGACGGCAATAACCTTTTTCAAAAGAAGCCTCAGGTTGCATAAATGTATCTAACTGCTGAGAAGGACGAAGCACATTATTTGGACATGTGCTGACACATAACTGGCAAGCTGTACAATTCTTACTAAGATTAACCAAACTCTTGGCTCCTGCTGGAACAATTCTACTTTGGCGTTTAGGAACTTTTTTATCCAATATAGTTGCTAATCCGCCATCCATTTTCACAGCAGAATTTTGAGCTTTCGCTGCAGTAACAGCAAAAAGAGCCGACACAGCAAGAAATGCACGGCGACCATTTGTGCCAGTTTCAGAGGAAGATTGGTTTTTTACTTCTGATTTACATGCTGTATAGCTAATGGCATTTTGTTTACAATTGTCGATACAATCAAAACACATTACACATCTTGTATAGTCAATCTTATGGGCATTACTGTCAATACAAGAAGCCTTACAGTTTCTGGCGCATTTCTGGCAGCCATTGCACTTATTTGTATCAATTACTGGTTTGAGAATCGAAAATTTTGAAATATAGCCAAGCACTGTACCTACAGGGCAGATAGTGTTGCAGTATGTGCGACCATTGCGCCATGCCAACACTGCCAAAATAATCAAGGTAGCAGCAGCAACAACAAAAGTCAACCAGCCTTTTATTTGTACATCAACAGGATAAAAAGCATAACTATTTGCTTTAGCAGAAATCCATGCCAAAAGGTTATTCCCAAGGCCATAGATTGGAGCCAATATAGCACTCGCAATACGGCCATATGCACTATATGGCGCAAATAATGTGGTAAACGCAGCTATACCTAAAAAAACGGCTATAATCATTCCTGCCAACATACATATTCGAATAACCGTATGCGCTTTGGAATAAGAATAGCGGTTTTTCTTTTGCTTGCGACCACCCCAAGCAAAAATATCTTGCATAATGCCTAATGGGCAGATTATTGAACAATAAAGACGTCCAAAAATAAAAGTCAAAAGCAGTAAGGCTGCAATTACACCAACATTCAAAGCCAAAACAGCAGGAAGAAATTGGATTTTGGCAAGCCACCCAAACCATAGATGAAGCATTCCTGATACATCTAAAAACAAAAGTGTTATGAGTGTAAAGGTTAATGATGCTACTGCAATACGAAGTTTTTTAAGCATAGTATTATAATTCAGGGGTATATTTATGTAAAAATACTAATATTGTCCAATAAACCTATATAAAATTGACCCACTTTGAGCATCAGAAGCTGTAGTGGAAGCATTGAAGCGAGAGCGTTTTGCAGCAGCTAAAGCAAATTCCCATAGAGAGCTATCTGTAGATGACTGGCTTTCAATTACTTCAGCCTTAATTACTCTACCTTTCTGATTGACATATATTTTCACACACACATCGCCACTTCCATAGCCTTTATATGCCGGAACCGGCAGATATTGTGCCTTTCTACCTTCCAAATCAAAAGAAATAACCGAAGGGCCAGAATAGGC
>JAAZCF010000351.1 GCA_012513425.1 Bacteroidales bacterium | reverse complement strand
CTGTGTTCTTGGTGTAGCTCTTATGGTTGTTACTAAAGAATTTACATTTGGAGGAGCAGCTCACATGTTGAATCTTGGAGAGTCTGTTGTCTTTGCTGTTGCAAGTGCCATCGGTTTTGGCCTGGCTATTACACTTTTTGCCGGTATCAGAGAACAACTCGATCTCAATAATGTTCCGAAGGCTTTTCGCGGTGTTCCTATTGCACTTATTTCTGCAGGAATTCTGGCAATGGCTTTCATGGGATTTTCAGGGTTGGTATAGGCGATTGAGCAGGTGCTCTGTGAGCTTCTGATTAATTACGAATTAGATCCGTCCCCAAATAGGCCTCTATTTGAGGACGGAATTGATATAAGGTGTATCTGTCCACTAAAGGGCGATGATTTGAGGACGGAATTGATTGAAATAATTTTTAGTTTTTAGGTGTTTGGTTATGAAAACGTATAAGGAGATAGAGGAAAAGCTTTTTGATGGTGATATCGAAGAGAGTTTCAATGACTTGACAGAGTTCTTGGGAAACGAGCCAAACAACGCACGTGCCTGGTATACTTTAGGGATCATCTATCGTCGCAAGCAAATGTGGGGTGACGCCATCAACGCCTTTAACAAGGCCAAAATGATTGAGCCTGAAGGCCCCGCTGATGCTGCCATTGAATCCATCTACGACATCATTCGCTTTGTGAATAAAGATCTCATGAATCCATAATCCAACCACTTTGTCAGTAGCAGAACTTTTTTCTGTCACCTAAATACACTTTTTTTACTTATATAATCTGCTGAATGTTAATAATATTCAGCCGTGTTTTTTGCAAACCACTCATTTATTTCCCGATATGTGAGGCCATAAATAGCCACCATAAACAGTTATTTCAAAGTTACGACATTGTTGTCGCAGGCGTATTCGATAGGCATGAGGATTTTCATGATTTCCATGATCTGGACAATTGATTCTGACGAGAATTCCGCAGTCAGCCTGTAATGGTAGATATTGCTGTTGTGAACAATGAATTGTGTGCCGTGCCACCTCTCGAGAGTCTTTATTACCTCTGTCATTGGAGTGTTGTTGAAATACAACTTGCCATCTTTCCACTCCTTCTTAATCTCAGGTTTAGGATAATTCACAGAAACTGGTATTTTGCCTGTCGTATATGTGAAAGATTCATTTGGTTTTAGCAGAAGGGTCTCATTTTGAGCAGTTGTGACATTTTTATAATGCATTAGGATTGAGCCTGAGTAGAGAGTGGTTTCGGCCGTCAGATCATTGTCATAGCACTTGACATTAAATGATGTGCCGAGCACTTCAATTGAAAAGTTCTTGTTAGTATTCACAATCATTGGATGAAGTGTATCTCTTCTTACTTCAAAATACGCTTCGCCTACAAGTTGAACATTTCTTGTATCTCCGGAGAACACCTCAGGATAGGTAAGGCGGCTATCGGAATTCAACCAGCCCTTTGTGCTGTCAGGCAAGACCAGAAATCCCTTTACACCTCTTTCAGTATATAATGTATTTTCTATCGGAGCCGTATTCAATGCCGGAATAGGAGTAAGAACTTTAAATTCAGTAAGATTTGACTTGATACCTATTACAAAGAAAATCAAGGCAATGGCAGCGGCTGATGTGATGTAGATGATAGCTT